>CAVITM010000205.1:0-3756 GCA_963645455.1 Moraxellaceae bacterium
ATCTATTACTATGGCGGAGCAGGAAAAGCTCTACAAGCTGGTACATAAGCTCAAGGAAGACGGAGTGACAGTAATCTATATTTCCCATCGTCTGGAGGAGTTGTTCGAGATCTGCGACCGGGTATCCGTTCTCAGAGATGGCCAGTATGTCACGACTCTGAATATTGAGGATACCAACAAAAATGATTTGATTGCGCACATGGTAGGTCGTGAGCTGACAGCCGCTTATCCGGAAAAGAAGCCCTGTACAGATGAAGTGCTGCTGGAGGCAGAAAATCTTTGCGGAAACGGAGTGGAAAATATCAGCTTCAAGCTTCACAGAGGCGAGATCCTGGGCTTTGCCGGACTGGTAGGTGCAGGGAGAACCGAGCTGATGCATGTGATTTTCGGAGGAGCGAAAAAGACCTCCGGTTCCATCAAACTGCGGGGTCAGGAGATGAAATATACCACACCCAGCGGCGGCATGAAGGCCGGCGTGGGATTGATCCCGGAGGATCGTAAATTCCAGGGATGCTTCATCGACAAACCGATTTGCTGGAATATCGCCATTTCGGATATGAAGGCTCTCAGCAAGGGAACCGTGATGAACAAAAAGAAAGAAGCAGAGCTGGCAGAAGCATATAGGAAGAAGCTGCGTATCAAGACACCGGATCTGAAGCAGAAGGTGAGCGGTTTGTCCGGCGGCAATCAGCAGAAGGTGGTAATCGCCAAGGCACTGGCTGCGAATCCGGATGTTCTGATTTTCGATGAACCGACACGGGGAATTGATGTAGGTGCAAGGCACGAGATTTATGTGCTGATGAATGAGCTGGCAGAACAGGGCAAGGGAATCCTGATGGTATCCTCAGATATGGAGGAATTGCTTGGAATGTCAGAACGCATCATCGTACTGCATGAGGGACAGCAAAAAGCAGAACTGGCGAGAGAAGAATTTGACCAGAAGAGGATTCTGGCCTATGCATCCGGATTAACACCTGAGGAGGTTAAGTAAAAATGGAAAGAGAAGGAAAATTACAGGTTGGAGCTATTTTATCGGACATGTCCATGCCGATTCTGTTGGTGGCATTGATCATATTTTTCAGCATTATGTCCCCCAACTTTTTCAGCGCATATAACCTGACCAATATTTTAGTACAGAATGTACATGTGGCAGTATGCTCCACAGCTGTGATGATCATCATGATCTCCGGAGGATGCGACTTGTCCATCGGTTATCAGATGTCAGTGGCAGCTGTACTGGTGACCAAGCTGTTGTCGGTCTATAACATTCCGGTATGGGCTGCGGTGCTTCTGGGTATTGTGACCTGCAGCGCACTGGGCTGTTTCAATGGTCTGATGGCACAGGTATTAAAGAGTCATACCATGATCATTACATTGGGAACCATGGCTATTTTCCAGGGTATTTCTTATCTGATCAGTGGTTCCAAGACCTTTCACAACCTGCCCAACTCCTTTATGTATATCGGACAGGGAAAGATCGGCGGTGTGGTTCCTGTCAATGTATTGATCATGATTGCGATTGTTGTGATTGCTGCCTTTGTAATGCAAAAGACATCCATCGGCCGCAGCGTCTATGCAGTGGGAGATAATCCGGAGGCTGGTCGTCTGGCAGGCTTGAATGTAGGAAAGATCAAGGTTCTGTCCTTTACCGTAGCAGGCGTTTTAGTAGGCATCGCGGCCATTCTGATGGCATCCCGTGCAGGCTCAGCTGATTCCAGTACCGGTGTAGGAATCGAATTTACAGGCATCACGGCCTGCGTGCTTTCCGGTGTAGCTTTAAAAGGTGGAGAAGGTACCCTGTGGAAGGTGATCGTGGCAGTATTTGTCCTGGGTGTTCTGGCAAACGGCATGCAGCTGATCAATCTGGGAACCTATCCCCAGTATATTGCCAAGGGCGTGATCATGCTGGTATCCATCTACCTGTCCAACCGGAATGCAGAGGTGGCATAAAGCAAAAGATAATAACGCGTTGTGCGTTTATTATATGAACTATTCAATTAAAGGAGGAAATGAAAAATGAAAAAAGTGATCTCAATGTTACTTGTGGTCTGCATGAGTGTATTTATGCTGACAGCCTGCGGAGACAGCAGCTCAACAGCTACGGACGATCAGCAGAGCACAGAAGACGAGGCAACAGCTACGGACTCTTCGGCAGAGGATTCTTCTGAGGATTCTGCTGCAGCAGATTCGGATTCGGCATCTGCAGAAACGGGCTATAAGGTAGGCTTTGTAACCTATGGTCTGGGCGGAGACTTTTTCCAGATGCTGGCTGACAGTTTTGTAGACGTTATGACTGAGGCCGGATGGGAGGCTTCCTATGCAGATGGCAACTTTGACTCAACGACTCAGATCAATGCCTGCGAGAACTACATCGCAGACGGCGTAGATGTACTGGTTTGCTGGTCTGTAGCACCGGAGGCGATGAATTCTGTAGTAGATCAGTGCCAGGAAAAAGGGATCAAGTTCGTATCCTTCGTGCAGCAGACAGAAGAATATGATGCAGTGATGATTTCCGATGATGCAAAGGTTGCAGATTATATGGCCAAGCTGGCTGCACAGTGGATCGATGAGACTTATGCAGATGCAGAAGATCATTCCGTACCGGTGGCAGTATTCTCCGTACGACTGAGCGATTCCAATGTAACGCAGGCAGATGAGCTTTTGAAGATTGAAGAGTTCTCTACCAAGGCAAAGATGGCAAAAGAGGTTGAGCTGGAGGCTGAGGATGTAGATACCGGTCTTTCCGCTGCAGAAAACCTGTATACCACAAATCCGGAGATCAAGGTATTTTTGACCGCTCAGGGTGGTCTGGCAATGGGCATCAGTAATTTCTACACAGGTATCAGCTCACCGGTTACTGATTATGAAGGCATGGGTGTGTTTGGAATCAACGGAGACAATGCAGCAGTTGAGGAAATTGAGGCCTCTGGCAACAACGAGTCTCCCTTCAGAGGCATGGTTATGACCGGAAGCGTGCAGGATACTGCAGAGGAAATCCTGTATGTATGCCAGGGTCTGATGGACGGATCACTGCCCAGCGGTCATGTGCAGGAGTCAGGTGTGACCTTCATAACAGCAGATACTGCAGCAGAATATCTGGATACAGGCGCAGTGACCTCTCTTACGGTAGATGACTTTCAATAAATCAGGAGGCTGAAATGGCAAAGGTAGTTGGTTTTTCATGGGGACGTAAAATGTACAACACGGATGTAATGATTAAGGAGATCCTGCTGAAATGTCAGGAGGCAGGACATGAGATCCAGTTTGTTCGCCCGGATGAGCTTCAGATCAAACCCTGCATCGGATGCTGTGCCTGCGTGGCAGGAATCATGTCAGGCAGCAGCAACGGAAGCTGTATTTTTAAGGACGATCTGCACATTTTAGAGGAGGCGTGGTACTCCGCAGATGCAGTGATTGTAGGCTCACCGGTGTATGAGACCTCTCCCAGCGGCACCTTCAAAAATTTCTGTGACAGAATGGGACCGTCCCATGATATCTCCTTTTTAAAGGAGGCCTACCTTGAGCGAAAAGCAGCAGGCAAAACAGGCGACCAATTGCCGGATGAGCGCGCCTTCAAGACCAGAGTGGGATGTATCCTGGGCGTTGGAGGCGCGATGACCAGAAACTGGACAGTTATGACCGTCCCTGTAATGTATGAATGCATGATGTCCACCGGTGTGGATGTCATCGATGCGCATACCTATTATGGAGCCATGGAAGTGGAGCATGTGCTGGGCGCCCCGAAACAGATGGAGC
>CAVITM010000206.1:0-3731 GCA_963645455.1 Moraxellaceae bacterium
GTATCTAACATCCTAAGCATAATAATATATATTACCTATATCCTCTCTATCTCTATCTTAACCCTATAGGCTCTCTCTGATATAGCTAACTTAGCCAATAGAGTAGTTAATACTGTCTTATCCTTCGGATTCATCAGGTCTACTTTTTTGTCCAAATAATCGTTTATGCATCTTGTTATCCAAAATTTTTCTGTTTCGCTAAGTTCCATCATCCTCTCTTTATCCCCTTTCTGATCCATTCCAGTTCGGGCGCGGTTACGGCTCTGCCATTCTTTAAAATGTTCTCTATCTCGTCAACTATTGCAAGTTGGGCTTTTCTTGCTTCATCGTTTACGTACTTTGCCAGCCTTGCCCCTAAAATATCAAACAGACTGCAATCTTCTTTCACATCATCTTTATCCACCCATGCCATATTTTTATATTCTCCCTTCGTAATTTTAATTTCACGCTCACTAGAGACGCTCTATAGTGGGCATTTTAGAGTTTAAAATCATTTACCCTATAGTTTATACCTCTGAACCATAAAAATCCAAAATTACCGCGTCTGTGTGCGTATTTTAGCTATATCAGGTTATCTTCCCGTGCTTCCAAATCCATTAGTACCTCTTTCAGTGTCTTCCAACCTGTCCACTATTTGGATTTTTGGCGCAATGTATGGCAACAATACTAACTGACTAATCTTGTCTCCTGCGGCAATCCACTGTTTGACTGCTCCTTGATTGTACAGCTTAACCTTGATGCTTCCTGTGTACCCTTCGTCAATCAACCCGGTTGATGTTAAGTCCTTGTTGACGTTAAGTCCTGACTTGCTCACCAGTAAGCCGCAATAGCCCTTTGGGATTTCTATATGCACTCCCGTGTCAATCGTCAATCCGTCATGCGGATATATCGCACCAGAAATCGGAGAGTATAGGTCAAGTCCTGCATCCGTGTCATGTGCTCTGGTTGGCAGCAGTGCATCTTCGTCCAGTTTAATCTTTATCAGCTCTATCATTTTTATCCCTCCTCCTGATATTCCATGTCCTCCATCACGATCTCAAACCATGCGTCGACGAATTTCTTGACGTCCGATTTTTCGTAATCGTTGGCGTCTGAAGCTTTGTAGTTTTTTTCTGAAACAGCACTGCCCGACATCCTCTAGGCAAAACGCCAAATTTTCAGAAATAATCTTGAAAATCTTATTTCCGAAAGCAAAAGTTTTTCCAACCTTATAATCACAGGATGTCAGGTCTATGATTAGAGCGGGACGCACACAATCAATACCAATGTCGGTATAGAGACCACCGGAATTGACTGAACCGTCATAGCGGACATCTGCGGCAAAAAAAACTGAAATCGCCCGGTGACCGCAGCCACCACCAATGTTTATAGGTACGCTCTTCTTGCGTAAGAAGCGTTTCCGCTTCCTCTACGGACAATAATGTTGCAGCCTTTATTTCTGGTAGTTTTCCCATTTAGTTCCTCCTTAGTTCTTCATCCAGTTCCAGATACTTCTTCATGTACCAGTCTGATTTTTTAATATCCTCTCTGCCGTTCTTGTCCACTGCTCTGTAGCGATATTTCCAAACATTGAGCAAGCAAAAATTTCTAACCATTCCTTGCCCGAAGATTGCTATCATCTCATCAATGCATTCCATTTCCCTGTTGTAGTGGCTTGGATGGTCAACCGCGTTATTATTCACATCAGGCTGTTTTGTTTCTTTTTCCAGCCTGTCGATATATTCCATCAGCTTTACCCTTAATTCTTCGGCGCAATCCAGCCCGTTATCGCTCTTGTATCCAAATTTTCTGGAGCATAAATCGCAGCTGCCGTCTAAGCGCTGCTTTACATCATTTTTCAATATCTGATCCATTTTTTCTCATCCTTTCGCATGCTCAACTATTGTTTTCGCCGTTCCGAATCGCTCAAAATAATTGAATCGCTCTCCGTGGGAAAATACTATCGTCGTATCCCTACAGACGTGCCCTGCACCGTCGATGTAGAACGGTTTAAATTCAGGCGGGTCGGCGTACTCCCTGCCTTCCTCATCGAACAGCCGTCCGAATTGGTCAACAAACCACTGTCTGTCGCGTCTGTCGGAAAAATATATCTCGCGGCGGCTCTGGTTTTTCTTAGCGTCCCACATAAACCATTTGATGGTCGGTGCAAACCTGTTGCCTTCGTCCTGCATCAAGTATTCATCTAGCCTTTTTATTGCGTCTGGCGCGTCCATCCATCCGATGCATCTAAACCACTCGTTTATGATGTTCTCTTTAATCGTCCCGTCAGGGTTCTTGTAGGTCTTTTCAGCTGACGGATAATGTACGCAGATTATACCGAGTAGATTCCCTATAAATTCCTTGTCCATTACCTCGCCCCTTTCATCTTCTGAATGCGCTCAAGCGTGAACGGCTGAGCTAGTTCCTCAAATCCCTTGTAAGATTCCTCGTGAACCGTTTCTTTTTTTGGCGGCTCTCGTGAGTAGCCGTTCTTGTAATTTCCTTCTACAACCTTCTGGTAGTTGTTGGGATTGCAGAACCAATCATACTTGAGCAGGTTGCCGCGTTTGGACTGGTCAAGGAAGAAGGATTGATTATCAAGGTCGTTAATCGTCTGCAAGTATTTATCAAGATTGCCGTTGATGCAGAAGCGCGTGTCCTGCTCTCGCTTGCTCAGCGGATTGATAGCCTCAATGTTCTGCGTGACCGTCTGAGAGTTCCATGCTTGGACGATCTTGTCTCTTTCATCAAGCTCAGGCAGCGGCTGTTGCAGCTGTTGCTCTGTATATTCATCCACTGTGTATATATCTGCATCTGCTACGACAGTAGCATCAGGTTTACATTCACTATCACTATCACATTCACTATCACATTCACTATCACTATCACATTCACTATCAGGTTGTTTTGCTTGTTTTTGGTTGTTTTTGCTTGTTTTTGGTTGTTTTGAAACAAGCAAATCAACCATTTGGTTGTTTTGGTTGTTTTGGCCAGTATCCACTTTAGCAGCATTCTGGTTGCCCTTAGGTGCGCCGCCTTTTTTACCTGCTTCTTTACGGCGTTCGCACGTATCAATATACTTTTGAAAATCCCTATCAAGGTAATTCCGTATTGGTATAAACGCTATATTGGTCATGCCGTCCATTTCTGGCAGCTCTTCATCGCAGGCATAGTTGAGTAAGGCTGTTAACAGCAATCCTCGCTGTTCGAGTGACAGTAATTCTATTGTTTCTTTTGACTCCGTGCGGATCACGAATGATTCGCGGTTTTTATTTGTATCTAACATAATGTTTATACCTTCTTCACTAATACCAACGACAGCTCCGGAAACTTGTACTCAAACATCTTCCGCTTAATCTTGAATACATCCGTCTCCATGCCCTTCACATCTTCAACCACTGTGCGCCCGTCCTGCATCTGATATTGGAAGTCCGCACGGTAAGTAATCGCCCTGTAAGCCTTGTTATGCTTCTTAAATGCAGGCTGAAGTGTGAACTCTGGCTGACGCTGCAGGTTTTTAATTTCTCCTGCTGCCAGCATCAGCTTCAATTGCTGCCAGCGTTTGTATTCCATTTTAGAGTCAAAAACGACATCGTCTGAAGTGACCTTTGTGTTGTGAAATTTGCTTTTGCTATTTCTTTTCATCTACCTACCCTCTTAAAATGCGTTTTAAGCTTTCTAGTACTGTGTTATTCGACAATTTGACGATATAACTACTCTTCCTCGATAATTTCCTCGTCTGACTCAATTGA
>CAVITM010000207.1:0-3706 GCA_963645455.1 Moraxellaceae bacterium
TGCGAATGGTAAAGAAAAAGCTGTTCTCCGCTGCGTCGATCCGCTTTTGAAATTCCTCCGCCCCCAGAGCCTTGATAAATTCATCCGGATCCTTGTAGGGCTCCATGTGGATGACCTTTGATGGCAATCCGGCTTCTTTTAAGATCGGAATGGCCCGCAGGGCAGCCTTGATGCCGGCACCATCGCTGTCAAAAGTCAGATAAACCTCCTTTGTGTAGCGTCTGAGCAACCCCGCATGTCCGGTGGTAAATGCTGTGCCAAGAGAGGCCACCGCATTGTCAAAGCCTGCCTGATGTAGCGCGATCACATCCATATAGCCCTCGCAAAGCAATAGCTGCGGCCGTTTGCTCCGGCGGGCCAGATGCAGGGCATAAAGATTTCTCGATTTGTCAAAAATCGGGGTCTCCGGCGAATTTAAATATTTGGGCTCCCCATCACCCATCACGCGTCCGCCAAAACCAATGACCTTGCCACGCATATCCATAATAGGAAACATGGCCCGGTTCCAGAATTTGTCATGTCCGCCCCGGCGCTCATCGAAGGAAACCAGTCCGGATTCCCGCAACAGCTCGTCTTCATAGCCCTTGCTCTTAAGATAGCGATACAGGTCGTCACTGTATTTATCCGAATAGCCCAACCCAAAGGCGCGCATGGTCTCATCGGTCAGCTCCCGCTTTTTAAAGTAGTCATATGCGGCTTTTCCCCGGGGACTGCGAAGCAGGGCATAATAATAGGTAGCTGCTTCCTTTTGCACCTCTAACAGGCGGCTCTTTTTATCTGCAGCCCGTTTTGCTTCGGGGGAGCGCTCCTCGGTAGGCAGACTCACCCCTGTGCGTTCTGCCAGCTCCCGAACCACCTCCGGAAAAGTGGCATTTTCATATTTCATCAAAAAGGTAAAGACATTACCACCCACCCCGCAGCCAAAGCAGTGGAAGGTCTGTCTGCCCGGCGACACATGAAAGGATCCGGTCTTCTCATTATGAAAAGGACACAACCCCATGTAGCCGCCGCCTTTTTTCTGCAGTTTTACATATTGGGAGATCACGTCCACGATATCATTGCGTGAACGGACCTCCTCAATGAGATCTTCTGAATAAAGAGGCATCCTAATTCACCTGCCAAGCCAAGGGGACAAAGAACTCGTTGAATTTTGCAATTGCATACTGGTCGGTCATGCCGGCGATATAATCGCAGACCACGCGATCCTGCTTTTCGCCTGCATCGATCATCCGCGTAAACTGCTCCGGCATGATCTGCGGCCGCTCCATATAGTAGGCAAACAGCCTGCGCAGCAGCTCCTTCGCCTTTACCTCCTCCGTCTTTGCCACGGAATTATGGTAAAGGTTGTCAAACATGAATTTCCGCAGTCCGGTCATGGCCTCTGCCACCTCCGGGGACATGCAGATATTATCCTTGTCCATACTGTTGATAATGATATTATGCACCAGCGTATCCAGGCGATCCTTGGTGGAATGCCCCAGCACACGTGTAAATTTGGAGGGAATATCCTCCTCCGTCAAAATCCGTGCCCGGATGGCATCATCAATATCGTGGTTGATATAGGCAATCTTGTCAGAGAGACGCACGATCCGTCCCTCCAAGGTATGAGGCATCAGGCTCGTCTGATGATTACGGATCCCATCCCGTACCTCCCAGGTCAGATTCAGTCCTTCGCCGCCTTTTTCCAGCCGTTCCACCACCCGCACGCTCTGTTCATTGTGGGCAAAGCCGCCCTCGCACAGTTCGTTTAGTACCTGCTCACCGGCATGTCCAAAGGGGGTATGTCCCAGATCGTGTCCCAGGGCTATGGCCTCCACCAGATCCTCGTTCAGCCGGAGGGCCTTGGCGATGGTGCGGGCATTCTGGGATACCTCCAGCGTATGGGACAGTCTCGTGCGGTAATGGTCGCCCTTTGGTGTCAAAAATACCTGTGTCTTGTTTTTCAGCCTTCGAAATGCTTTACTGTGCAAAATCCGGTCACGATCTCTTTGAAACACCGGCCGGATATCGCACTGCGGTTCTTCTCTGTCCCTGCCAATGGAATTTTCATCCAGGCAGGCATAGGGACTCAGCATCGTGTGCTGACGCCGTTCCAATTCTTCCCGAATGGTCATTGCTGCGTCACCCCTTCTCATTTGTGCATCAACGTTTCTAATTTTATATATTCCGCGTCCCGGCTGGTTTTCCTTTTTTTAATACTTGTATATTTTATCCGCAACAAAACGGGCAACCTGATAGGCCGGATTTTCCATTCTCCGTTTCACGTTCTTTAGCTGTTCCCGAATCTTCACCTGCTGCGGACAGTGTGTCTCGCATTTTCCACAGCCGATGCACTGGGAAGCGATGGTTTTATCCTTTCTCAGTGTCGTGCACATAAAGTAGGCCTTCATTCCGCTAAACCAGCTGTCCGTGTAGCTGCGGTTGTAGGCCTGGAAGCAAGTGGGAATATCCACGCCCCGGGGACAGGGCAGGCAATAGCCGCATCCGGTGCAGCCCACCTTGACGCTTTTATTGATCTCTGCCTTGACCCGTTCAAAAACCGCCAGTTCCTCCCGGCTCAGGGCATTTGCGTGTGCATCGGATGCGATCCGGCAGTTTTCCTCCACCTGAGCGACATCGTTCATGCCGGACAGGATCACATTCACCTGCTCATGATTCCAGATCCAGCGCAATCCCCACTCCGCCGGTGTACGGGACCCATCCGCAGCGGCGAACTGTGCCCGGGCTGTCTCCGGCAGCTGATTGACCAGCCGGCCGCCCCGCAGTGGTTCCATGATGATGACAGGAATGCCCCGCCCATGGGCATAATTCAGTCCCTCGATGCCGGCCTGGGTATATTCATCCATATAATTATACTGAATCTGGCAAAAATCCCAGTCATAGGCATCGATCAGCTCCTTGAATTTGGCTGTTCCCCCATGGAAAGAAAAACCGATATTTCTGATGGCTCCGGTTGCTTTTTTCTCGCTGATCCACGCCAATATTCCAAGATCCACCAGCCGCTGCCACGTGGCCGGATCATTCAGCATATGCATGAGATAATAATCGATATAGTCCGTCTGTAGCCGCTCCAGCTCCTCCGCAAAATAGCGATCCAGATCCTCCAGCTTCTTGATATAGTAATGCGGCAGCTTCGTGGCGATCTTCACCCGGTCACGATAGCCGTATTTTTTTAAGAATTTACCGAGACACACCTCACTGCCGCCGTAAATATAGGCCGTGTCAAAATAATTGACACCCCGCTCCACGGCCAGTGCCATCTCACGCTCTGCCTTTTCCTGATCGATGGCCGTGCCCTTTTTTGTATAGCGCAGACAGCCATAGCCAAGGATAGAGAGCTCGTCGTTATTTTTTTGATTGGTGCGGTACAGCATAGGGGATCTCCTTTCGAACAGGCTATTATTCACAGTAAAAAAAAATAGGAAGTCATCGGACTTCCTATCTGATAATGCAGAAGATGGGACTTGAACCCACACGATATTGCTACCACAGGCACCTGAAGCCTGCGCGTCTGCCAATTCCGCCACTTCTGCATGTCGAACTGACAAAAGCTATTGTAACTATTTTCGACGTCGTTGTCAACAACAAAATTTATTTTTTATCATAAAAAATTTATCCTTGACATTTATGGGCTCATTTGTTACTATAACAAGGTCGCGAGACGAATGCGGAAGTGTCGGAACTGGCAGACGAGCAAGACTAAGGA
>CAVITM010000208.1:0-3693 GCA_963645455.1 Moraxellaceae bacterium
ACTGAGAACGCTGGATAAGAGCAGAATCATCAAATACATAGGAAAGATTGACTGCCGGATTCTTGAGAGTCCGGCTTTTTGTAAATGCCTTGCCGTGAGCATGGCAATGAACCCCGAGTACGGAAAGCGCTTTAGAGCGCGGAAAGGAGCAGACAAATGACACTGGAACAAATGAGAAGCGTTGATATACGCACAGTGAATCCCGATGAGCTTTGCGACCGTAAGAATGTCCGCATCGACAGCCGCCAGCCGCGAACAAAAAGAATTGCCTCTTACCTGAGGCAAATCGGAAATCCCTACTGCTATGTGGACGGCGGCGTTGTGGTGAAGATCGGGTTTATCAATACGAAAGAAACCATTGATGACCGCCTTGAGGGCTATGCCAGAAGCCAGATGCAGAAGCGCTGACGGCAAATCGACATCCTCGACTTGCCCGGATGAAATTCCTACACTGTTAGCAGGAGGTGAAAAATATGCCCGATAGAATTTGGAATGTGGCAGAATATGCTCGCCTTTCCCGCGAGGACGGTGACAAGGCCGAAAGTAATTCCATCACAAGCCAGCGTGAAATAATCCGGGATTATGTGCGTCAGCGACCGGAGTTCGTAATCGTCAAGGAATATGCGGATGACGGCTATTCCGGCGTGAACTTCGAGCGTCCCGGCTTCAAGCAGATGATGGAGGACATCAAGGCAAAGAAGGTTGACTGCGTGATATGTAAAGACCTCAGCCGATTTGCCCGTAACTACATTGATGCCGGAAGGTATCTGGAGAAAATCTTCCCTTACATGGGAGTGCGCTTCATCGCGATCAACGATAATTACGACTCCAACGGAGAGAAATCCCAGTCGGATGCGCTGATCGTACCGTTCAAGAACCTGATAAACGACGCCTACTGCCGCGATATTTCAGTGAAGATTCGTTCCCAGCTGGATATTAAACGCAAGATGGGCGCGTTTATCGGAGCCTTTGCTCCGTACGGGTATCGAAAAGACCCGGAGAACAAGAACCACCTGTTGGTTGACGAGAATGCCGCAAGAACCGTGGAGCTGATATTCGGTCTGCGGATTCAGGGACTTTGCAACTCAGCCATAGCCGACAGGCTCAATGACATGGGTGTGCTCAGCCCGATGGAATACAAGCAGGCGCAGGGCTTCAATTATAGCTGCGGCTTTCGCAAGAACGAGCAAGCGCTGTGGAGTCCCATGCTGGTAAAGCGCATCCTGTGCAACGAGGTCTATGTCGGAAAGCTCCAGCAGCACAAGAGCGGCACGCCGAACCACAAGGTCAAGAAGCGTGTGGAGTACGACAGCTCCGAGTGGGTTGTTGTGGAAAACAGCCATGAGCCGATTATCCGGCAGACGGACTTTGATACTGTACAAAGCCTGATGCTGCGGGATGTACGGACAGCACCGCAGGAGGAAACGGTACATCTTTTCTCCGGCTTTGTCTTCTGCGGAGACTGCAAGCACACCATGGTGCGCAAGACCGTACCCCGCGGAGATAAGAAATATCACTATCTCATCTGCTCCGCGAACAAAGCGAAGCAAGGCTGTTCTCCGCATTCCTTCAGCGAGGATAAGCTCAAGCAGATCGTATTTCATATCATCAACGACCATATCGAACTGATTGCCCAGGTAGAAAAGGTTCTGGACTATATTGCCGCACTGCCGGAGCAGGACAGACGCATCATCAACTATGACGCGCAGGTCGCTACGCTTGAGAGTGAGATTACGCGATACCAGGACTTGAAGGTCAATCTTTACTCCGATATGGCAGACGGCGTGATCAGCCGCGAGGAGTACCGCGAGTTTCACGCCAACTACGATCGCAGAATTGCCGACAGGCAGAAACAGCTTGGCAGGCTCAAGGAAGAGCGCAGTCAGGCTATGGAAAACAGCTCCGGCAATATCGAGTGGATAGCGCAGTTTAAGAAGTTTCAGCATCTGACGGAGCTGGATAGGGAGTGCATCGTTCATCTGATCGAACGAATCTTGATTTATGACGGCAAGCGCATTGAGGTGTGCTTCCGCTACAGAGATGAACTGGAATCAGCACTTCAGTATATAGAGCGATTTGAAGACATCCTTCCCGATGAGGAAGGCAAGGAAATCCTAGAAAGGAGGCAAGCCTGATGGCAAGAAAGAAAAGACAGTATTTACAGCCGGAGCAGACGACGGAAAACGTCAGCGCTGTGCTTCCGGTATGGGAGACCGCGATATATGCACGCCTTTCCATTGAGAACAGCAAAAAGAACGATGACGGCGATTCCATCGAAGGACAGATTGAAATCTGCCGCGATTATGTGGCCGAGCATCCGTACCTGCATCTGGCCGGAACCTATGTGGACAACGGCTGGACGGGCACAAACACGGACCGTCCGGAATTTCAGCGAATGCTTTCAGATATCCGAGACGGCAAGATCAAGGCGCTGGTCATCAAAGACTTCAGCCGTTTCTCCCGCGATTACATTGAGGCCGGCAACCTCTTGGAAAACATTTTTCCGGCGATGGGCGTTCGCTTTATCTCAGTGGTTGACCATTACGACAGCTATGAGACAGACGGCTCTGCCGGAAGTCTGCTGATACCGCTGAAGAATCTGATAAACAGCTTTTATTCCAAAGACCAGTCCAAGAAGGTTTCGCTTGCAGTTCACGCAAAGCAGCTTGCCGGAGAGCATATCCCCAGCATGATTCCCTATGGATACCGGAAATCCACTACGGAGGCTTATCGCTTTGAGCCTGATCCGGAGACAGCTCCGATCATCAAGAGAATTTACTCCCTATTCCTTGAGGGAAACGGCGCGAGACCGATTGTACGCATTCTCAATGAGGAGGGAGTTCCATCGCCGGGAAAGCTCCGTTATCAACGCGGTCTGACCAAGCGTCAATGTTATTCCGATTGCATTTGGACACAGCAGTGTAGTTGTCTGCCCATCTGAACAGCTCCGGACGTAATGAACCTTTGTTGTTGCTGTAACCGGGTGCCGCAATGGTTATGTAATCGAAAGGGACGGTTATATTGAACTGAACGGCATAATCATCGGTCACCTGCACAGCCGAGTTGCTGTCCGCTTCACAAAGAGACACCGCCCCCTGCGGCACGGTCAGCTGCACACCCTCCGGTGCCAGCTTCAGCGCATACAGGTTTGGCCCATACGAGTCTGTCACAAGCGAGAGCGCATGATCCCCTGCCGGGAGTTCCGCAAGCCCCGGCGTGCTGTCCTGCCATGCGCGCCAGTCCACGCCCGCTACCTTGTTGGTCAGCTCCGAAACCTGTTTGCCGTCCAGAAGAAGGCGGAATGTGCCGTTCACGGTACCCTGTGACCAGCCGTTTACCACACGTCACTGATATGTGCCCGCTTCTCAATCCGCACCCGCATATCTATGCGGTCGCCCTGCCTCACGCCGTCAAAGTAGGCATCCCCAGGTTGGTTTCCACATACAGCTGTCCCTTTCCGCCGTTGACATTCCCATAGGATTCATAGGCTTCCGCAAGCACAACGGTTGTCCGTTCGTCCGGGAGAATCGTCGTGACCTCTGCAGCGGATACGCCGAGCGGTACAATCCCTCCGAGGAGAACCGCAGCAAGGAAAAGCGCCAATGCACACGATGCCGATTTTGCGATGTGTTTCATTGCTAATCCTTTCCGACCCGGTAATTTCCCGATGTCTCACTCCGTCAAGAATACGGG
>CAVITM010000209.1:0-3672 GCA_963645455.1 Moraxellaceae bacterium
TGTATCATGAGTTTGTTTACCGGCATTTCTTTCATTTTGTTACTTTCTGCCATCTGTTCTTTGTCTCCTTTGCAATAAAAAAACGAGTAGCTAAACTGGATTTACGCCAATAAGCTACTCGTCATTCGTGTATTTTATTCTGTTTTCTCTTAATAGTCAAGCAAAAATTTCGTACATACATTTGAGGACGCTGTTCTGAATGCTCAGCCCTCTTTCCTTTTCCATTATCCGGGTGTAAGATGAATCTAAGGAATGAAACAGGCTCGAAATCAGCTGGTTTATTTTCAGCAGAACTTCCACAGATAAAAGCATTCATGACTGCACTCAAGAAAAAACGTTTACAGGAGAATCACTATGTCTGAATATAGTATTTCGCAAGTCTATCCCACGGATAAATATACGCTTGCGCAGGTGGATGCGCTTTTGGAACAGGAGGGCATCCAACGCGATGGAAATCTCGACTACACCTGCGCCATGTTCGATGAAAACTATAAGGTTATTGGTACAGGAAGCTGCTTTGGCAATACCCTGCGGTGCTTTGCGGTCAGCAGTGCTCATCAGGGTGAGGGCTTGCTGAATCAAATCATCACCCACCTCATCGAAATGCAGTGTGCACGCGGCAATCTGCATCTGTTTCTTTACACCAAAGTCAAAAGCTCCAAGTTTTTTGGCGACCTCGGCTTTTATGAGATTGCCCGTGTGGAGGATACGCTGGTCTTTATGGAAAATCGCCGGGACGGCTTCAGCTCCTATCTGCGCAATCTGGAAAAGACAAAAACCGAGGGCGAATCGGCTGCACTCGTCATGAATGCAAACCCATTTACTCTCGGTCATCAATATCTTGTGGAAAAAGCTGCCGCCGCCTGTGACACCCTGCATCTGTTCGTTGTCAGTGAGGATGCCAGCCTCGTCCCCTTTGCTGTGCGCAAGCGTTTGGTGGCTGAGGGCGTGAGGCATCTGCCAAATGTCGTTCTTCACGACAGCGGCCCTTATATCATCTCCAACGCTACATTCCCCAGCTATTTCTTGAAAGATGAAGCTGCTGTCATTGAAGGTCATGCGCGGCTCGATTTGGCAGTATTCACAAAGATTGCAAAAGCCCTTAATATCACTACCCGCTATGTAGGCGAAGAGCCTACCAGTCAGGTGACGGGGCTTTATAATAAAATCATGTGTGAGCAGCTTCCCCAAGCTGGCATTGACTGCATCGTAGTTCCCCGCAAAGAGGCAAACGGCAAAGCTATCAGTGCCTCTACCGTTCGCCAGTGTCTGCAAGCTGGCGACTGGGATACACTAAAAACCCTGCTGCCGCAGAGCAGTCTTGACTATTTCCGCAGCCCAGAAGCGGCACCCGTTTTGGAGCGTATCCGCAAGGCGGGTAATGTGGTGCATTATTAACGTTTTCCAAGAAGCTGCTTCATAATTTCCTGCTGTCCTTCTTCATCTGATGGACGAAGCTGATTATACCGGTAGCAAAGATCTTTTGCCTTGCTTCTTACTTCAACGGGAGGATAAGAAGATGAACTTCCAGTGAGAAGTTCAGGATAATTTATAAGTTATGCCAACTCAAAAGATCTTAATGCGGCATTTCCGTTACCGCGATAGGTCAGATAGATTGCCTGTGTTCCGTCCGGAATCTTAACCGGTGCAGTATACTTTTCCCAGACATTGGTAGATTGAACCTCTAAGGTTGCCAGAACCTCTCCATCCCATGCGGTCTTTACTTCAAAAGTGCCATCTGCATAGCCACGGGTCCAAATGCTGATTTCACGAATATCATGGCAGTCAAAATATTTGAAGCCCATGGTAGTTGAATCTGTAATATTGGCAATATATCCAACTTCTTCGTCTCCATCCTTGCCGTCCTGCATTACTCGTGGAAAATTCCATTCGCCCACATATACGGATGGGGTATTGGTAAAAAGATTACATGCAAGGTAAGCAGGATATTCGCCTTTACCCTCAAGCGGACCTCCATTTAAACCGCAGGAAGTAATTTCTACCTGTGGAATACTGCCGTCCGGCATAATCTGAAGCTTTTCCGCGCATCCCTGTCTGCTGAACCAGGTGTTATTGGTATGGCGATGATAAAAAATGTACCAGTCCTCTCCAATCTGCACAATACTTCCGTGATTATTGGCACCGTAAGCTGTTGGCATATCTGCCGGCTTGTAGGTATCGATGTGCAGATCACAATTGCTGACAATAACTCCGCCATAAACAAAGTCCTTCGTAGGATTCTTGCTGGTGGCATAACACAATTCATGCATTAATATGGATGAATAGACAAAATAATAGGTGTCACCTACTTTACGGATGGAAGGTGCCTCAAAAAATTCATGTCCCTCAAATCCGGTACCGGCACCATATTCACAGCCGGGTGCCACAAACACCGGAGCTTCCTTGATGGTCAGCATATCCGCTCCCAACACTGTTGCCATGGCTCCGGTACGGGATTTATCACCTTTTCCGCAAAATCCGGTATAAAGATATGTCACATCTCCCTCCGTCAGAACCCCCGGGTCAAACTGGGGCTCATCACCTTCCTTTTCCCCCAGACGTGTGCCATCTTCATAATGAACATAGCCATAAAATTCATACTTTCCTGCCGGAGTATCACATACAGCAACCGAAACTACCGAAACCTTGTCCAGCACATAATAAAGATAATACCTTCCGTCCGGTCCCACCGTAACATCCGGAGCATACAGGCACATTTTGCCTTCCCGATTCAAGGGATCGGCTGTCTTCGGATAAATCACACCCTCATATCTCCAGTTACCCAGATCATCCACAGGCGCTGACCAGCACACATAGTCTCCCATGCAGAAAACATATCCATTAAAGTAATCATGGGATCCGTAAACATATACGCGATCTCCAAAAACATAGGGTTCTCCGTCAGGAATATACTCCCAGGACGGTAAATATGGGTTAAATGCTTGTTTTTTCACTTTGATATTCTCCTTTTTGAAATGATATTTCGCATCACCTTCATCATTCGCTGTCTGTTATATCTCTGCATGATCACAAAGCTCATATCCACCATAGCTGCAATTATGGAAGTGATGATAAATACCAGAAAATCTCCAAGCCAAATTCCCGCCAGAATTGGTAAGAAACTCAGAACCGCTATTGTTTCATGTACCAGTTCTGCCTGACACATGGCCTGAATGATTTCCTCCCAGGTATACTTTTTAGGATCAAACAGGGAAGTCTCATAGGTTGGCATTTTCCCCTTCCACTTCTTCACCTTCAAGTTCTCATATAAAGACATTTCCCAGCAGCTGACCTGATACCATCTTTTCTTATAATCCGCCTTATTATTCATCGTAAGATTGAATACCAAACCCACCAAAAGCCTCATAACCAGATGATAAGCAATCGTCCCGAAGGTAATGGCAAAAGAAAGAATTATTTTTTTGCATGTACAGCTATACCACACAGATAAAACAATTGTTAAAAGAATGGCTATTATTGCACTTCCATTTAAAGTTTTTTTCAAATCTTTTCCTCTTTCTTTTTGCTCTCTATCTGTGGGCTGAATTGGAATCCGAGATTCCGGTTTGTAAGATTTCTACACCAGCTTTGGTGGCTTCTTCCATCGCTTGTCCAAACTCAGGGTGGGTCTCTATATTAGGACGATTTTCTTTTACATAAACTTCTTTACAC
>CAVITM010000210.1:0-3645 GCA_963645455.1 Moraxellaceae bacterium
CTGCCGCCGTTTCCTATGCGGAGAGCTACCAGCATCTCAAAGAAGGCTACTACGATGAAAACGATATGCCGGCTACCACAGAGCAGGCTGTCATTATGCTGGCGAGTCATTTCTATGAATCGAGAGATGGCGCGACCGGCGGCTTCTTTGCAGACAGTCCGTCTGCTGCACAGCAGGTGTGGAACACGGTCAACCTCCTTCTTCGGCTTGACCGGGATTGGAAGGTGTGATTATGAGCTACGGACAAATGAACCGCTTTGCGGATATCGCGCTGCCGACAAAGGTAAAGGACAGCGAGGGCTTCTCTACAACCCAGGATGAAGTCCTCGCTTCCGTCCGTGTATACCGGGAAGGCCGGCACGGCAGTAAGCGGTGGGCAAATCTCGCCGCATTCAGTGAAGCTACGGATTTATTCCGTTTTCGATATATTCCCGACCTCAATGTGACCTCTGACCACATTCTTATCTGTGATGGTGAGCGGTTCAGCATCACCTCCGTGGAGAATGTAAAGGGGCGTGGAATGTACACAGAGGTGCTGGCGAAAAAGGAGGTGCCGACCAGTGGCTAAAGCAGATATTAAGATGCCGGAGGATTTTCTTATGAAGATTTCTCAGCTGGGCAGCAATTTTGATGCTGTTGCCGAGAGTGTTCTGGAAGCTGGCGGCGAGGTCGTTCTGGCAAAGGTCCAAAGCAACCTCGCAGGCGTGGTCGGCACCGGCACAAAATATGACTCTCGCAGCACTGGCGAACTGGAACGCTCCCTGGGCCTTTCTCCCGCCAAGCTGAACCGTGACGGCAACCACGATATAAAGGTCGGTTTCTCAGAGCCGCGCTCGGACGGTGAAAGTAATGCCAAGCTCGCCAACATTCTCGAATACGGCAAGCACGGTCAGCCTGCAAAGCCCTTTCTGAAGCCTGCGAAAACGGCATCCCGGAAAGAGTGCATTGAAGCGATGAAGGCAAAGCTGGAATCGGAGGTGGACGGTCTATGAGTATTCTCGCAGATATAAATACAGCCGTTTCGACGCTGAATATTCCCATTGAAACAGGTGTGTTCTCTGATGCCGCGCCGGACGAGTATGTGGTTATCACCCCTCTCGCCGACAGCTATGAGCTTCATGCAGATAATGCGCCCGGCTTTGAAACACAGGAGGCACGACTGTCCCTGTTTTCCAAGGGCAGCTATATGAAGCGGAAGAAGCAGTTGTCCAAAGCACTGCTCTCCGCAGATTTTACGATTACGGACAGGCGGTATATCGGTCATGAGGACGATACCGGCTATCATCACTACGCCATTGACGTGGCGAAATTATATGAATTGGAGGAAGATTAAATGGCAACAATCGGTCTGGATAAGCTTTATTATTCCAAAATCACCGAAGACGCTAACGGTGATGAGACCTACGGCAAGCCGCAGTCCCTTGCCAAGGCAATGACCGCTGAGCTTTCTGTGGAGCTTGCCGAGGCAACGCTGTACGCAGACGACGGTGCCGCCGAGGTCGTGAAGGAATTCCAGAGCGGAACGCTCACCCTCGGTGTGGACAACATCGGTCTTTCGGTGGCTGCTGACCTCACTGGCGCTACCATCGATAAAAACAATGTTCTGGTTTCCGCATCCGAGGACGGCGGCGATCCCGTAGCGGTGGGATTCCGCGCAAAGAAGGCAAACGGCAAATACCGCTATTTCTGGCTTTATCGTGTCAAGTTCGGCATTCCTGCTACCAACCTTACCACTAAGGGTGAAAGTATTGAGTTTTCTACGCCTTCCATCGAGGGCACTGTCCTTCGCCGCAACAAGGTGGACTCTCTCGGCAATCACCCGTGGAAGGCAGAGGTGTCCGAGGATGATACGGGAGTGCCTGCGGATGTAATCAGCGGCTGGTACACGGACGTATATGAGCCGGAATACGCTAACGGCGTGTCTTAAGGAGGTAACCTGTCATGGATGAACGAAGTGCAGTTGTAACTATCGGCGGCAAGGAGTATGAAATGCTCCTCACCACCAGAGCAACCAAGGCAATCGCCAGCCGCTACGGCGGTTTGGAAAACCTCGGAGACAAGCTCATGAAATCCGAGAATTTTGAGATGGCGCTGGATGAGATCGTGTGGCTCATCACGCTCCTGTGCAATCAGCCGATTCTGGTACACAACCTCAAGCACCCGGAGGACAAGCAGGACGAGCTCACAGCGGACGAGGTGGAACTGCTCACATCGCCTATGGAGCTGACGGAATATAAGGACGCCATCATGGAGGCCATGTATCGTGGCACCAAGCGCAATGTGGAAAGTGCGCCGGACTCAAAAAACGCGCAGGTCGGGTAAGTGACGAGGAGTTATTTACCCGGCTTTTCTATTACGGCGTCTGCCAGATGCATCTGTCGCAGGATGAATTCTGGCTGATGCCCTTTGGACTGTTTATGGACCTTTGGGAATGCCACAGGCAGTATAACGGCATCTCCAAGCCAAAGCAGAATTTGACCATTGATGAAATTATCCCCTATGGAATCTGACGGGAAGGAGGAAAAGACGCATGGCAGACAGCTTTGGACTGAAAATCGGTCTTGAGGGCGAAAAGGAATTCAAGAAAGCTCTCACCGAGATTAACCAGTCGTTCAAGGTACTGGGTTCTGAAATGAAGCTGGTATCCTCGCAGTTTGACAAGAACGACAAATCCGTGCAGGCCCTGTCCGCCCGGAACTCTGTGCTGAATAAAGAGATTGAAGCGCAGAAAAGCAAAATAGAAACCCTCCGTGCCGCCCTCCAGAATGCGTCGGATTCCTTTGGGGAGACTGACCGCAGAACGCAGAACTGGCAGATTCAGCTGAACAATGCCGAGGCCGCTCTGAACGATATGGAGCGTGAACTCAGCGATAACAATGCCGCTCTGGAAGAAGCCAACTCCAACTACGACCGCGCAGGTGACGCTCTTGAGGATATGGATTCCGAGATGGACGATGTCACCGACAGTGCGGACGATATGGGTGATGAGATTGACGAAGCCGGAGATGCCGCCGAGAAATCCGAGAGCAAGTTCAAGGGCCTCGGTACCGTTCTGAAAACGGTTGGTGCGGCAATGGGCGCTGTCGTGGTGGCTGCGGGCACCGCCGCCGTGAAGCTTGGCAAAGAGGTCGTTGAAGCCTATGCAGATTACGAACAGCTGGTCGGCGGCGTGGACACCCTGTTCAAGGATTCTTCCCAGGAGCTTCAGACCTATGCCGCCAACGCATATAAGACGGCGGGTATGTCGGCAAACGACTACATGGAGACGGTCACGGGCTTTTCCGCAAGCCTTATTCAATCCCTCGGCGGTGACACTGAAAAAGCCGTAAAGTATGCTGACATGGCCATTACAGATATGTCCGACAACGCCAATAAAATGGGAACGGATATGTCCGCTATCCAGAACGCCTACCAGGGATTTGCCAAGCAGAACTACACCATGCTCGACAACCTCAAGCTGGGCTACGGCGGCACGAAGGAAGAAATGGAGCGCCTCCTCGCCGACGCACAGGCAATCTCCGGCATTGAGTACGACATTTCCTCCTATGCCGATGTGGTGGATGCTATCCATGTCATTCAGACGAGCATGGACATTACCGGCACCACGGCAAAGGAAGCGGAGCACACCATCTCCGGCTCTATCAA
>CAVITM010000211.1:0-3634 GCA_963645455.1 Moraxellaceae bacterium
GAATCTGGCCACTCTCTACCAGATGTACAAAATGGATACCCATAATGACCCATTCCCGTTTATTTCCAAAGGCATCTACCGGCCCTCTGGCGATAAAATTGTTCAGATATTTCCGATACATTCCATAATTGTCCACTACCATGGTGGTCTTTTTGAAATCCTCATACTTTCGGTAAAGGAAGGAACCCAGGCTAAATACGGTGGCACCCTTTTTGAACCATTCCAGATGGAATTCCTCCATATTTTCCTTGGTGACAGACATGGCTTCTGATACCACATCTGCGTCCCGGCAGGCTTCCTCTAAGCTGTCGCACAGCTCAATCTCCTGAATCTGAGGATAATTTTTCTCGATGAATTCCTTCATGGCCAGGGCGGTCTTTGACCTGGCGGAGCTGCCTCTGAGCTTGATCTTTTTTAAGTTGGGAAGCACCTCCATATAGCACATCAATGCACACCGGTTGATCACGCCGGGGCCGATCAGGGACAGCACCTGGGAATCCTTATTGGCCAGGTAAGTCGCTGCCATGGCCGGCATGGCTCCTGTCCGCATAGCAGACAGGAGATTTGCAGAAAGGAGCGCCTTGGGTGCACCGGTATCCACATCGGACAAGGTCACCATCAGGATGGATCGGGGCAGGCCAAGAGAGGTATTGTGGCTATTGGAGCCGTAAAACTTCTGACCGGCGATATGGAATCTGCCGCCTAAATATGCAGGCATCGCCATAAATCTTCGATCCGGCCCGTCATCCAGAGGAAAGCCTTCAATGTCCGATTTCTGCGGAAAATTCATCTGCAGGCCATGCTCGTCTGCGTGAGGTCCTCCCAGCAAGAAATCCTTTTTTCCAAAGAGAGCCATTGTATCCCGCATGGTCTCAATGCAGCCTGCCGCGTCCAGGACACCGGCCTCTATCATTTCCTCTTCATTCAGATATAAAAAATCGATTTTCGGATAAGCCATCGAACGTCCCTCCTTCTGATTTTCCGATTACTGCTTCAATTTCGTCCACATCTCGTCATAGATTGCCAGTGTATCGGAATCCAGATAGGTGATAAATTCACCGTTTTCAATTACCTCAGTAGGAACATTCTTTGCCTCGTTGTTTACATAATCCTCACCCATCAGCTCAAGAGCTACCTTGTTCGGGCAAAGATAAGGGAAGTCCTCAATATTCATCTGTGCAGCCTCTGCAGACAGCATGTAGTTGATAAATTCCATGGCTGCGTCATAATTTTTTGTACCCTTTGGAATCACCCAGTTGTCCAGGAATACATAGGCTCCCTCGCTGGGGAATACAATCTCGATATCCGGATTTTCTTCCATGGCCAGTGCAATCTCTGCAGACCAGACCATTCCAACGGTACAATCACCGGAGATCAGCGCGGATTTCGGAGAATCGGAATCATACAGCTTTACATTATCCTTCAGGGTCATCAGCTTATCTTCTACCTGTGAGAGGGTATCCGGATCGGTCTCGTTCATGGACAGTCCCATGGACCGCTCCGTCATTCCGATGACTGCACGATAGTCATCCAGCACAACGATCTGATCCTTTAAGGATTCATCAAACAGATCCCCATAGGAAGTGATTTCCTTGTCTACCTTTGCCGTGTTCACCGCAATACCGGCCACGCCGCCCTCGTAAGGAACACTGTAAACATTGCCCGGATCATAGCTTTCATCCAGATAGGTCTCATCAATATTGGACAGGTTTGTCAGTTTATCATGGTCCAGCTCCTCCAGCTGTCCCTGGGCGATCAGATACTCAACCATATAATCGGAAGGCAGGATCACATCGTAGGTGCCCTCTGACTCGGACTTCAGCTTGGCCAGCAGATCCTCATTGGAGGAATAGGTGGATACATTCACCTTGATGCCCGTCTCATCCTCAAAGGCACTGATGGCCTCATCGGAAACATACTCCGTCCACACAAACACGTTGATTTCTCCGTTTTCTGCTGTATCTGTGGAAGAGCTTCCACAGCCCACCAGCAGCGAACTCATCATTGCTCCGGTTAATAGAACGCTTAACATTTTCTTCTTCATCTTTTTTTCCTCCCTTTTTTAAACAGGTCTCCCTGGGTCAGCAGTACAAAAATAATGGTTCCAACAAGAATCAGCGTTGAGAGGGCATTGACATCCGGTGCCACGCCGCTCTTCACACTTTCCATTACCTTCAGCGGATAGGTCTTGGTCTGTCCGTAGATAAAATAGCTGATGATCACATCATCGATGGACAGGGTAAATGCCAGCAGTGCTCCGCCTAAAATACCAGGTGCCAGCACCGGAAGGGTAATCTCGAAAAAGGTCACCAGCCGGTTGGCTCCCAGATCCATGCTGGCCTCCTCAATGGAACCGTCATATCCTGCCAGCCTTGCCCGCACGTTGAATATGACAAACGGAATACAAAAGGTCACATGGGC
Source organism: Moraxellaceae bacterium (assembly GCA_963645455.1). GTDB lineage: Bacteria > Bacillota > Clostridia > Lachnospirales > Lachnospiraceae > W0P33-017. The sequence goes on from CAVITM010000211.1 coordinate 2,422, forward strand.
CAGGATCAATGTCAGCATGCCTCGCGGAATGTTGACTTTTGCAAAAATCGTCAGCAACGAAATACCAAGCACGATCTCCGGAATGACTACCGGTATATACAAAAGGCCATCGATCAATGCTTTGCCCTTGAATTTGTAGCGGTACATGCCGACGGCACCAAGGGTTCCGATGATGGTGGCCAGCAAGGTGCTGACGATGGCCAGGATCATGGTATTTCCAAAGGACTCCAGCAAGGATGTGTTGTCCCACAGCTTCACATACCAGTCCAGGGTAAAGCCCTTCCAGCTCATATATGGCTTTGTGGTGGTGGCATTAAAGGAATTCACCACAATCACCGCAATGGGCAAAAACAAAAACAGATAAACCAGTGTACAGAATGTGATGCTGATTCTCTTCGTTCTCTTTTCTTTCTTTTTTCGTCTCATCTGCACACCTCCTATACACCAAGGGCTTCCATATCTCCGCCAAGCTTCTGATACAGTTTTACCAGAAGCAGCGTCACAAGGATCAGGACGATGGATAATGCTGCTCCTAACGGCCAGTTGTTACCGCTCTGGAACTGCCGTTCAATCAGATTGCCGATCACATCGGAATTGCCGCCTCCCAAAATGTCCGATACAAAGAAGTATCCCAGGCAGGGGATAAATACCATCAGGCTTCCGGAGAAAATACCGCTGGAAGTAAGAGGCAGGATCACCTCAAAAAAGGTATTGACCGGCTTTGCTCCCAGATCGGCGGATGCCTCCAACAGGGAACCATCCAGCTTCTCAATAGCTGTATACAAGGGCAGGATCATAAATGGAATCAGGCAATAGACCATGCCCAGAACCGTGGTGCCCTGCTTGTACAAAAAATCGATGGGTTCACTCACCAGATGCAGCTTCATCAAAATCTCATTGAGCCAGCCGCTGGTTCCCAGGAAATTTCTCCATCCATAAATACGGATGAGGGAATTGGTCCAAAAGGGGATGATGACCAGCATATACAAAATCTTTTTCTTATGGCTTTTCGTCCTGGCGATCACATAGGAAAAAGGATAGCCTATAAGAATACAAAGGATCGTGGTGATCAGCGCAATGGCAATGGACTGTACATAAATTTTTAAATACTCTACATTGACCAGTCTCACATAATTTTGAAAGGAAAACTGATAAATCACGTTGTAATACTCATCAATACTGCAAAAGCTCATCACCGCCACATAGATCAAGG
>CAVITM010000212.1:0-3627 GCA_963645455.1 Moraxellaceae bacterium
ATCTGTAATAAGTGACTCAAACTTCCCACATCAAAAATGGCCTCTAACCATTGAAAAATCAATGATTTAGGGCTTGACATTATAGGAAGGAATATAAACTTATGGCAACAATAAAAGAGATCGCAGAAGTGGCAGGAGTCAGCACTACCACCGTGTCCAATGTGATACACGGCAAGACGAAAAAGGTATCACCGGCCACAATACAAAAGATAACAGCCCTGATCAAGGACATGGGCTATGTGCAAAAAATGGGTCTCAGGGTGCTCAACAACGAGAACTCCCAGCTCATAGCCGTGGTGGTTAATTATCACAAGGATTTTAAGAACTCTATTTTGGGTGATCCTTTCTATGGCCAGATCATAGGCTTTATCGAGGAGTTTGCCCAGGCAAGAGGCTATTACCTGATGCTTTATTCCACCAAGGATATAGAGGCTATATTTCAGATGGTGGCAGGCTGGAATGTGGATGGAGTCATTGCTATATCCTTTAGCAGACGCAATTGCCAGAAGCTGTATGAGCTGATAAAAAAGCCCATCGTGGCCATTGATGCCTATGGCGAGGCAGAAGATGACATCGAAGCGGAATTTGACAGGTATTTCAGCCAGCATGAGCAGGATAGAATCGTCGTTTTTACTGATTTGATGGGAGGCAGTGTCAACCAGAAGTTGATGAAATACAGAGTGCCTGATCGGGTGACGCTTATTACAGGAAGCAATTTGCCGGTATTGATAACTACTATGATGGCTTCGGATGATGTGACAGATGAAGAGCTTTTGGAGTATATAGAGGAATCCAGAGGAGAGCTTCAGCTGGTGCAGCCAGAAAAAGAAGCCCCTGCAGCTGGTGGCGAAGCAAAGCAGGAGAAAAAAGCTGCAGCAAATGCTCCGGCGGCAAAAGAACCGGTGGATGATGCCATTCGCATTCTTAATGATCCAAGGGCTAAAAACATGAGGATTCTGGTGCTGACCGCTGGTAGGATTATTTTTAGGGGATGTGCAGACTGGAGTGGTCATAGGCGCGTCTCTTGAAGCGGTATTTATGGGAGTTGTCAATATAGGCGGTGCATCTGCAGCGGAGCCTGGGATTGCAACGGCTGTTGGCGTGGCTTTCTTTGGAATCCTTTTTGGCTCGGATGCGGTAAGTGCATTGATGGAGGCCATTCCGGATGTAGTAATGAACGGACTGACTGTGTGTGGCGGCCTGCTCCCTGCAGTAGGTATGGCCATGCTTATGAAGATGCTTTGGGATAAAAAAATCTGCATGTTTTACTTCCTGGGCTTCATACTTTCAGCCTATATGAACCTGCCGCTTATAGCCATTGCAGTGCTTGGCACCATAGTAGCAGTAGCGATTGGAATGAATGACTACAGGATCAATCAGCTGCAGGCAGGCGGCCTTCAGACAGTTCCACCTATGAGCTGACCATGGAGGGCGAGACGATTCTGAATCTTCAGTCCATGTTGGACCAGATTTTTATAGGCATTGTACCCCTGGGTCTGACGCTGCTTTGCTATTATCTGCTGAAAAAGAAAAATGTCAGCATTACAGCTTTGATCATTGGTGTGATCGTGCTGGGAATCGTGCTTTCACTTTTGGGTATTGCATAGGAGGAGATCATGACAGACTGGTGGAAAAATTCTGTGGTATACCAGATATATCCCAGAAGCTTCAAGGACTCTGATGGAGACGGCTTTGGTGACCTGCAGGGCATTATTGAGAAACTGGATTACCTGAAGGAGCTGGGCATCGATGTGATATGGCTTAGCCCGGTCTTCGATTCGCCTCAGGACGACAATGGCTATGACATCTCTGATTACAGAAAAATATATGACAGATTTGGCACCAATGAGGACATGGAAGAACTGATACAAAAGGCTCATGACCGTGGCATAAAGGTGGTGCTGGATCTGGTGGTCAATCATACCTCTGATGAGCATGCCTGGTTTATAGAAAGTAAAAAAAGCAGGGACAATAAGTACAGCGATTACTATATATGGCGGGATGGAAAACCGGATGGCAGCGAGCCAAATAACTGGGGTTCCAGCTTTTGCGGATCGGCCTGGAAATACGCGCCGGAAAGAGGCCAGTATTATCTTCATCTCTACAGTGAAAAGCAGCCGGATCTGAACTGGGATAATGAAAAAGTGCGCCGGGAAGTATATGATCTGATGCGTTTTTGGATGGACAAGGGAGCGGACGGATGGCGAATGGATGTGATTGCATCCATATCCAAGGATCCTTCTTTGCCGGACTATCCGCCGGAGCCTGGGAAAAAATATATTACAGGCAGGTACCATACCAATGGCCCCAAGCTTCATGATTACATACAGGAGATGGACAGGGAAGTCTTATCCCACTATGACTGCATGACGGTAGGAGAGGCTCCCGGCTCTACTCCTGAGGTGGCTCAGCTTTTCACAGATCCGGGGCGCCATGAGCTCAACATGATTTTTACCTTTGAGCACATGAATATAGACAGAATCCCGGGCTCTGTCAACAGGAAATGGGGGCTAAAGCCTTTTGATCTGCGGCAGCTGAAGAAAGTCATGAGTGACTGGCAGTACAAGCTGGAGGGTCATGGCTGGAATGCTCTGTATTTTGAAAATCACGACCAGCCCCGCGTCATATCCCGCTGGGGCAATGACACAAACTACCGCGAGGAATGTGCCAAGGCCTATGCCACGGTGCTTCATGGAATGAAGGGGACTCCATACATATATCAGGGCGAAGAGATTGGCATGACCAATGTGCATTTTGATATAGATGAATACGAGGATATAGAGGTGCGCAACGCCTACCGGGAGCTTGTGATAAAAAATAAGTCTATTTCGGAGGAGGATTTCCTGGCTGCGGTGTGGAACAAGAGCCGGGATAATGCCAGAACTCCCATGCAGTGGGACGATACGGAAAACGCAGGCTTCACCACCGGCAGACCCTGGTTTAAGCTGTCGGATAGATTCAAGGAAATCAATGCTGCTGCAGCCTGCGCAGATAAGAATTCTATTTTTTACTATTATAAAGAGTTGATTTTCCTGCGTCATAACTGTACACTTCTTACGGAAGGAAGCTTTGCACTGCTTTTGCCGGAGGATGAGCACCTATTTGCCTATCTTCGGGATGATGGAAAAGAGCAGTGGCTTGTAGCAGCCAATCTTTCAGAAGAGCAAGTGTCTGCAGAAGCGTTGAGTGGCATGGGCTTTGACAAGCAGGATGTTGTGATTTCCAATTACCCGGACAGGAAGAATCTGACACGGGCTTTGAGACCCTATGAGGCTTTTATGATGCGGACACGGGGATAGGATAAAATACAGCCGAAGTGGAGGTTCATATGGAAAAATTAATTATTTTAGGAACAGGCAACGCGCAGGCCATTCATTGCTTCAATACTTGTTTTGCACTGCAAACAGAGGATGGAGTTTTCCTGACGGATACCGGCGGGGGAAACGGAATATTGAAACAGCTGGACAGTGCCGGTATCAGCTTGCAGGATATTCATCATATATTTATAAGTCATGAGCATACGGATCATATTTTAGGGGTCGTTTGGATGATCCGTATGGTTGCTGCCGCCATGCGAAACGATAAGTATGAAGGAGACCTTTTTATTTATTGCCATGCGGGATTGGT
>CAVITM010000213.1:0-3579 GCA_963645455.1 Moraxellaceae bacterium
GTCCGGCATGGTTGGCCACCAAGGAAAGCTGATCTGATCGTCAGTTTCTTCAATCGGAAAATCCTCAACTTCCAGGGCTTTTTTGATAAGCTCTGATTTGCTTTTCAGGAGCTTTTGCAGGTTTTCTAGGTTGACTTTGTCAGTCGGGAAGGAAATCACCAGGCCGGTGTCTTTGGCAACAGCGACAAGGTCGGCTTCCTTGGCTTTAGCATCCAACTCCCCTGCTGGTGTAGCATCTTCTTCAGTCTCTGCGGTAAATCCTGCAGCTGCAGCCTTTTCCAAAATCGACTGAATGGTGTTTTCCTCTGTATGCCCGTCGTAGCTTACGATGCCATCCTTGCTGATGATGAAGTTCCCTACCTCGTAGGCGGCACTAGGCATTCCCTTATAAACCTTCTTGCAGCCAACAACCTGTGAAATAATCTCTACCAGCTCTTTTCTGGCGGTTCCTGTTACGTTAAATTTGATCTCCATTGTGGAATCCTCCTTTTGTTTTGGTAGTACATTAATCACTCTAAAGGCACATATTATCAAGCAAATCCAGACCTATATATGTACCAAAGATTCGCCGGAAAGCTGCAGGAAATAGTGTGTATTATGCCTGCTCGGATTCTTCGGAGATAGCGATCTCATCATAGGAATAGGTAAGGCCATCACGGATAACTAAAACACCATCAGAAGAGCCCACCTGCTCGATGTAACGCTTCACAATGACATCAGCATATTTCTCATCCAGCTCAATGGTATGGCAGATGCGGCCAGTCTGTTCACAGGCAATGAGCGTGCTGCCGGAGCCTCCGAAGGGATCCAGGACAATGCAGTTTGTCAGGCTGGAATTCATGATCGGATAAGCAATCAAGGCCACAGGCTTCATAGTCGGATGATCTGCATTTTTCTTGGGCTTTTCAAATTCCCAGATGGTGGTTTCCTTACGGCCGGAGTACCATTGATGCTTACCATTTTTCTTCCAGCCAAAGAGGCAAGGCTCATGCTGCCATTGGTAGGGAGAGCGCCCCAGCACCAGGGAAGGCTTCTTCCAGATGCAGCAGCCAGAGAGATAAAAGCCTGCATCAGCAAATGCTTTTCTGAAATTCAGGCCTTCTGTATCCGCATGGAATACATAGATTGATGCATCATCAGCCATGACAGCTTCCATGTTGGTGAAGGCATCCAGCAAAAACTGATAGAAGGAGTCATTGTCCATATTGTCATTCTGAATCTTACCGGCAGAGCCTTCGTAGTTCACGTTGTAAGGAGGATCAGTAACCACCAGATTTGCCTGCTTGCCAGCCATCAGCATTTCATAGCTTTCAGCCTTGGTACTATCGCCGCAGTAAAGTCTATGCTGGCCAAGGCACCAGAGGTCGCCGGATTTCGTCATGGTAGGCTTTGCAAGCTCAGCGTCCACATCAAAATCATCCTCTTTGATGCCGTCCTTCACATCATCCTTGAAGAGATCATCCAGCTCAGCAGGATCGAAACCAGTAAGAGAAACATCAAAGTCAGCACCCTGCAGGTCTGCGATTAACAGTGCCAACTTGTCATTGTCCCATTCACCGCTGATTTTATTGAGAGCAACATTGAGAGCTTTTTCATGCTCAGCATCCAGTTCTACAACTACACAATCTACCTCAGTAAAACCAAGATCCATCAGTACCTTCAAGCGCTGATGGCCACCAACAACACAGCCAGTAGTGGCATTCCAGATTACTGGTTCCACATATCCAAACTGCTCGATAGAACGCTTCAACTTTTCATATTCCGGATCGCCGGGCTTTAGATCCTTACGTGGATTGTAATCAGCCGGAAGCAGGTCGGCGACATTTTTCTTTTCGATTAGCATGGGTAAGTCCTCCTAAGTATTGTCTGCAAGCCCTTGTAGGCACCATCAATATCACCGGCCTTGGCCTGACCTCGAAGGGTGCTAAATTGCTGAAAACTTAGCTGCTGACGATAATTTTTCAATAGATTCATAAATTCCTGATAGTCCATATTAGTTTCCTTTCCTTGCACGGAGCAGGCGTTCCATCGCATCATCCATTGGTGTTTCGCCTTTGTACTCCGTCGCACAATTTTCTTTTACGATTTGATAGATTTCCATCCAGAGCCGATTGGTCTGGCTCATAAAGTTCTGACTCATAGCCACGTAGGGAGACTGGATGGCATTTCCCGTAGTGGGATGCTTAGCAAGAAAGCCAAAATCGGAGATAGCTTCCTCACACTGAATCCATCTGGCCACGCTCATGGCATAGCGCTCTAGTAACTGGGGAGAGACCAGATCAGCACATCGTCGCTCCGCAAGCCACTTCCAGGTAGCTGTATAAATTTCTTCTGCCACCAGAGGCTTTCCATCCTTTTGAGTAGCAGATAAGAGCTTCGATGGTTTTGGCATCTGCTGGCCTTCCAGATCGGCAGCTCTGTTTTCAAATTCCACGACAGTCAGTTTTCGTCTGCCTGGATTGCCCTCGGCGATCTTGTCAGCTAAGGGCTTTTTCTTGGCTCCGGCACCGATACGAGCGCCGCCACGGTTGGTTCCGTCCTTAGCCATTTCATAAACCTCCTTGTCCGGGCCTATATACCCCGTTTGAAAATGCGATTTTGTGCGTGAGACCCCACGCCCGTTCCACGGGAGGCAGTCGCTAGAGATTTGGACCGCCCCTGGGCTATCCACAATGCACAAAGAAAAGCATTAATTTTGTGTATTATGCCAGCGGTCGCCATGCTCAGCGTGGATACGTGCATGGCAGGCAGTGCAAAGGGCCATGAGATTGGCTCGGTCATGGGTGCCGCCCTGGGACAAAGGCTTCACGTGGTGGATCTGCTCGGTTGGTGTGTAGACACCCTTCGCAAGACAGATCTCACACAGCGGATGGGCAGCAGCATAGCTGTCACGGATACGCTTCCAGGCTCTGCCGTAGCGACGCTTGGCCTTGGGATCTCGATCATATTTCTCGTAGCGTCTGGCTTCCTCTTTGGCATGCTCCTCGCAGAAGCGACCGTCCGTAAGACGTGGGCAGCCAGGAAACGAACATGGACGTCTGGGCTTTCTGGGCATTGTTTCACCTTCCTTCTGGCATAAGAAAAGCCCTGCAGGAACTTCAGTCCTACAAGGCTTCTGTAATATGTTATGTTTTCGCTTTTCGCTAGGATAATAATATCAAAAGAGAAAGGTGTCTTTCTATGTCTTTTAGTGCCCACTTTCATCTGAATCAGGAATTTTTACTTCCTGCAGGGCACGGCTGTGGAGCTTGTGAATGTAGCGAAGCTCGTAGTTCATATCCACGGCGATCTTTTCCCAGGACTCACAACAGATGTAACGCTTGGCCAGAAGGTCTTGATATTCTGGATTGGAAATGGAGCGGATCACATCGGTGATCTCTTTCTTCAGATCTACCAGCTTATCCATGTCATGCAGGATCTGTTCTTCCAGATCCATAATCTTCATGACACATTCTTCCAGACGGGAGTTGCTATGATTGGGACTCTTAGGCATATCCGAATAGGTGGTGGTGCAGCGGGTAGCCAGATCATTTAAAGAGTCAATCATCTGGGTTTTAGTGATAATACGTTGATCCAGGT
>CAVITM010000214.1:0-2924 GCA_963645455.1 Moraxellaceae bacterium
CCTCCATACAGCACCCTTGCAGTATCAAATGATTCTGAGAAAAGATCCGTCCCCACAAAATAGATGGAGGTCTCCGTAAGACCCCTGATATCCGTCAGAGCCTTGGCCAGATAGGCAGCCTTGTAGCAGGAATCATTCAGATAATTGCGGTTGGAGAGAGTCATATTCCACTCTGTCAGATGCAGCTTGGCGTCTCCAAAGCCCATGTCGTTGATATATTCTCTGGCCAGAGTCAGCTGTGAGGCTATATAGGCGGTATCTGTGGACTGCCGGATATATTTTGTATCTCCTTTTCCGGTTCGCATGTAGGGATACATATAGACAGAAATAAAATCCGGTCTGTGATGCTCCTCCGTCCAGCCATCCAGCAGACGCTGCAGCCTGCGGCACTGACTGTCGTTGATGGATACACCGGAGCCGCCCACCTGCGCCTGGGGCGCATAGCGCTTCACCGCATCATATACAACGTCAAATACATCATAGTAGGTAAAGCCAAGATCCTCCACAAAAAACCGGCGGTCGCCCCACTGCTCAAAATACCAGCCTGAGACCTCTTCCTCGCCATATCTTCTCACCACATGCCGCAGGAAGGTATTCATCAGATCCCTGAATTTGTCCAGGTCATCCACCATGATGTCGCTTTCTTCATTTTTCTCGCATTCCCGGATATTTTTCACGATCTGCTTGGGCTTGAAGCCAAAATCCATGTAGGGCTTGAGTCCATTGGCTGTCAGAAAATCCAGTACCCGGTAGATATAGGAAAAATTGTAACCCTCTTTATCCTTGTCCGTCACATGCATGTCTTTTCCGAACACGTTCCAGAAACGCACATGGGTATAGCCCAGCTCTTTTTTCAGGAGTTTCATATGTTCCTGCACGGACGAAAGCAGCAGATCCTCTGCTGCTCCAATATTGATCACCTGACACCAGTTTTTGTCCAGCTGACCGATCTGATTTACAAAAATACGCACAGGCACATGCCGGCTCTCCTCGCTGACCGGCTCGTCCTGTGGATGCTGCTGCAGATAGCCTTCTACCTTTTCCAAGAGACGGGAAACATCCTCCCGCTGCTTGATGGTATCCTGCTCCTGCTCCTTCTGTCTGCGGTAGGCAGAAGGCGTCATGCCATAGGCGTCCTTGAATTTTTTGTTGAAGGCTGTGATGTTGGGGAAGCCGTTGTCGTAGGCGATCCGCGTAATCACCAGATCCGTGCGAAGCAGGTCATTGACTGCATGCTCCAGTCTCACACGGTTGAGATACTGGACGAAGTTGCAGCCTAAGACCTCTTTGATATATCTGGATAAATAGGAGATGGACAGATGCAGCTTGTCAGCCAGATCCTGCAGACTGATATCGTTTCGATACTGATCATTGATATAGTTGATGATCTCTACATATCTGGCCTCCTCGCTGTCGATCTCGCCTCTGTCATCCCCGATATAGGTCATAAATTTGTCGGCCAGCAGCGTAATGATCTGATAGCTCAGATTGTGATACTGCAGGGTCTTTTTTTCTTCTTCCTGATAATGGACGTTCATCAGCCGCCGCAGCAGCTGGCGCAGCTCCTCATACTTCAGTCCCGCCTCTTTTACGGAGTTGCAGGAGAGCTCTATCACGGAATGGGAAAGCAGGTTGGTGACGCGCTCATAGGAGAAGGCCAGACGCAGGAAGCAGGCATACTGTTCTGTCTCGATGCTGTGCTTGTAATTGGAATTGATCACAAGACAATCTTCCTGCGAGAGCCTGGTACGTTCATTCTCCACCATCACATCCAGACTGCCCTCCAGCACCATGATCAGCTCAATGGCGCTGTGAAAATGGGTGCTTTTGATCAGTCCGTCCTCGATGGAAATCTTTAGTAAATCCGTATCCTGAACCTTTAAATGCATACGCTCACCTCCCGTTTTTACTAGCTTACTCCTTTACGCCACCCAAGGCAATACCTGCAATAAAGGCTTTCTGGAAAAAGGGATACAGCACCATGATGGGGATGACACCGATGACTGCCATGGCCATTCGTATACTGGTGCCGGGCATCTTGGACACTACAGAAGCTACGTCTGCGGAGGATGCCAGTGCATTCAGGTTGTTGATATTGTCAATGATACTCTTTAACAGCTGCTGCAGGGAATAGAGGTCCGTGTCTGTAATATAATACAGACCATTGGTCCAGTCGTTCCAGTATCCCAGTCCAACCATCAGTCCTACGGTAGCCAGAATGGGCTTGGACAGCGGCAGCACCACCTTAAAGTAGATGTAGAGCTCTCCCGCTCCATCAATTTTGGCTGCCTCCACAAGAGCCGGATGGATATTGGATGCAAAATTGTTTTTGTAAAGCATGATGTAGAAGCCATTGACGATCAGTGTAGGGAAAATCAATGCCCAAAAGGAATTCTTCAGGTGGAACAGCTGTGTATACATGATGTAGGAAGGCACGATTCCACCGTTGAACAGCATGGTGAAAAATACCATGAAGGTCAGCAGTTTGCGATGGGGATAATCCTTTCTGGATAATACCCAGCCTAACATGGGGCCGATCAAAAGACTGATCACGGTTCCGATGATGGTGACTGCAAAGGTGATTCCATAGGATCGCAGCACCTTGGCTCCATTGGACTGGAACAAGTAGTAGTAAGCATAGGCCGAGAATTTTCTCGGGAGCAGCGAATATCCGTATTTGATCAGAGTGGATTCTTCCGTAAAGGAGGATGCCAGCAGGATTAAAAACGGTACGATGGCAAGCACTGCAAAGATCATGAGAATGATGATCAAAGCAGCCTGAAATCTTTTATTTTCTTTAGTCTTAACGCCTGATTCTTCCATTTTCTCACCTCCCTAAAATAAAGCATTCTCTGCGTCTTTTTTACGGACGATTGCATTGACGATAAATACCAGAATGAATCCGAAGATAGCCTGATAGGTAC
>CAVITM010000214.1:2934-3577 GCA_963645455.1 Moraxellaceae bacterium
GCGGTATACGTAGGTATCGATGGTATTTGTCGTAGAATAGAGCGCGCCGGAATTCAGCGGTACCTGATAGAACAATCCGAAGTCAGAGTACATGATTCGGCCGATATTCAGCATAAACAGGGTCATGATGGTGGGCTTCAGCAGCGGCAGTGTAATGTAACGGATCCGCTGCATCCGGGTACAGCCATCGATCTGGGCAGCCTCATAGAGACTTCTGTCTATTCCTACAATGGAGGACAGGAAAATGATGGCGTTGTAGCCTACCTGCTTCCAGATGTAGATAAAGATGATGATGAAAGGCCAGTAGCTGGGCTTTGAGTAAAAGTTGACGGCGTTTTCTTCTCCCAGCAGACTGTTGATCAATCCTGCGTCATTGCTGCAGAATGCATATACAATGTATGCCACGATCACGTAGGAGATCAGCTGGGGCAAAAGGATACTGGTCTGGAAAAATTTTCTTAAGAACCGGTTGTAAAGCTCGCCCATGCAGACACCTACCAGTACGCCGAAGAAAATACCCAGGACAATAAATGCCAGATTGTAAAGGATCGTATTTCGTGTGATCACAAAAGCGTCTGAAGTAAACCAGTTTCCGCCGGATGAGGAAAACAGCTGTTTGAAATTCTCCAGTCCGTTCCAGGGG
>CAVITM010000215.1:0-3535 GCA_963645455.1 Moraxellaceae bacterium
CCTGAGTACTTACTGCGGACACAGACCTCAGCCGGTCAGATCCATGTGATGGAAGCCAAGAAGCCTCCCATCAAGATCATCTCTCCCGGAAAGGTATTCCGTTCCGACGATGATGCCACCCATTCCCCCATGTTTACACAGATGGAAGGATTGGTGGTTGATCGGGGCATTACGCTTTGCGACCTGAAGGGAATGCTGGATGCTTTTGTAAAGCGTATCTTTGGCAAGCAGGTGACGACGAGACTTCGTCCTTCCTATTTCCCCTTTACGGAGCCTTCTGTGGAGGTGGATGTCAGCTGCTTCCAGTGCGGCGGAAGCGGATGCAAGCTGTGCAAGGGAACCGGCTGGATTGAGGTGCTGGGTGCCGGCGTTGTCAATAACAAGGTCCTGGAGGGCTGCGGCATTGATACCGATGAGTACAGCGGCTTCGCCTTTGGTATCGGTATTGAGCGAATCGCCATGTTAAAATACGGCATTAACAATATTAAGCTGCTGTTTGAGTCTGATCTGCGTGTGCTTGACCAGATCGATGACTGATAGATGACATAAAGGAGGCAAATCATGTTAGCACCATTAAGCTGGTTGAAAGAATATGTAGAGATAGATGTGACACCGAAGGAGCTGGAGGATGCACTGTTTTCCTGCGGTTTTGAGGTAGAGGAGCTGACGGAGGTCGGAGCTGATATTTCCGGTGTTGTGGTAGGTTTGGTTGAAAAGTGTGAGCCCATTCCGGATACGCACCTGAGCCTTTGCCAGGTAAATGCAGGAGATCATGGCACATTCCAGATCTGCTGCGGCGCAGACAATGTATGCGCCGGTGGGAAATTCCCTCTGGCTCTCGTTGGGGCGACAGTTTATGCAACTGCAAAAGATCATGTGACGATCGAAGGTGTGATGACTATCAAAAAAGGAAAGCTGCGGGGCTATGAGTCCTTCGGTATGCTTTGCTCCGGCACAGAGCTGGGATTAAATGAGGATCTTTATCCGGGGGCAGGCTACAACGGATTGCTCGTGCTGCCGGATGATGCCCAGGTAGGCGCAGATGTCAAGCCGATCCTTGGACTGGATGACTGGATTTTTGATATTGCCATCACAGCAAACCGTCCGGATTGCCAGAGCATTTACGGCATTGCACGGGAGGTTGCGGCAGTTTTGAACAAGCCCTGCAAGGAGCCGGCCTTAGATTACACCGAGACAGAAGTAAAAAAAGAGGGCTTTACGGTAGAGGTAGAGGCTCAGGATCTGTGTCCCCGTTATATTGCGCACTATGTATATGACGTAGAGATCGCACCGTCTCCGGCATGGATGCGCCGCAGACTGGCACTGGTGGGCATTGGTTCCATTTCAAATGTTGTAGATATCACAAACTATATTTTAAAAGAGCTGGGACAGCCCATGCATGCCTTTGATGGTGAATTTTTAAGAGGCAATGCGATCCGCGTCAGACGTGCATCCAATGGAGAAAAGATCACAACTCTTGACGAAAAAGAATTTACGCTGAATGATTCGAACCTGGTCATCTGCGACGGAGAAGGTCCGGTGGCGTTGGCTGGTATCATGGGCGGCTTGAATTCCGAGATCAAAGACACCACAACATCAGTGATGTTTGAGTCTGCCAAATTTATGCGTGACAACATTCGAAAAAGCTCCCGCGCACTGGGACAGGCCTCTGACTCCAGCGCAATGTACGCAAAGGGTGTGTATGAATACACAACTGTGATGGCTATGAAGCGCGCGCTGCATTTGATCGAGGAGCTTGGCTGCGGAAAAGTATCCGCCACTCAGGTAGAGGTGAACACCGGCAACTCCATCGAGCCAAAGGAGATGAGAGTCAGCATTAAAAAAGTAAACGGTGTGCTGGGCATCGAGGTTCCCACCGAAGAGATGCAGCGCATTTTGACAAACTTGAATTTTGCACCCCAGGTGAATGGAGACGAGCTGATCTTACAGATTCCGGCTTACAGAGAGGATATGGATTCCTATCCGGATGTGGCTGAGGAAGTGATCCGTATGTATGGCTACGATCATGTGACGCCCACCTTTATGCCTACGGCACGTGTCACCCTTGGCGGCTTGAATTTAAAACAAAAATCAGAGCTGAAGATCAAGGAGACATTATGTGCGGCAGGTGCATATGAGGGAATTCATTATTCCTTCTTCTCACCCTCTGATCTGGATCTTTTGCGTCTGCCGGAGGATGCACCCCAGCGCCATGCGATTAAGCTGATTAATCCCATCAATATCGATCTTTCACTGATGCGTACAACTCTGGCGCCTCAGATGATGCATGCCATTGCAAGAAACCAAAAGAAGGGAATTCTGGAGGGCCGGCTGTTTGAGCTGGGCAATATTTTCATCGCAAAGGAGCTGCCTCTGGTGGCTTATCCGGATGAGCGGGAGACCTTGTGCATCGGTGCATTCGGAGAAAATGAATCCTTCTTTACGATCAAGGGTCTTGCCGAGGTAGTGGCAAAAACACTGGGTGTACATTTTACCTATGCACCTGCTACGAAGCCTTATCTGCATCCTTATCAGACAGCGGAGATTTTCTGCGAGGGCGAATGCGTTGGATACGCGGGAAAAGTATCCTATGAGATTGCGGATGAGCTGGATATGCGTACACAGGCCTTTGTGATGGAGCTGGATCTGCGGCTGCTCAGCCAGTGGTACGGAAAGCCTCAGGTATTTAAGCCGCTGCCGAAGTTTGCAGAGGAAAAACGTGATTTTGCATTTGTTGTGAAAAAGGATATTGCCTGTGACCAGATTGAAAACTGTATCCGTGAGTCCTGCAAATACGTGACCGACGTAGAACTGTTTGATGTCTATGAAGGCGTTCAGCTGGGACCGGATCATAGAAGTATGGCCTTTTCTGTGTTATTCACACCTGCAGATGAGGAATTTACAAATGAGATGATCGAGGGCTTTGTTAAAAAGATTTTGAAAAATCTGGAAAAGAACCTTCAGATCACGCTGCGTGCTTAGTGGAGAGCTTGTCATGTCAGAAAAAATGATGGATGTAAAAGATTTTTATTATGATCTGCCCAGTGAACTGATTGCGCAGGATCCCCTGGAGGATCGTTCTTCCTCCAGGCTGCTTGTCTTAGGAAAAGAGGACGGTTCTATCTGCCATGAGGTATTCCGGAATATCACGCAGTACTTAAATCCCGGAGACTGTCTCGTGATCAACAATACAAAGGTCATTCCGGCCAGACTCTACGGCACACGTGAAAATACCGGTGGCTCGATTGAGATCCTCTTATTGAAGAGAAAAGAAAATGACACCTGGGAGACCCTGGTGAAGCCCGGAAAAAAGGCAAAGCCCGGGACGAGGATCATCTTTGGCGACGGTCTTCTGGTGGGCGAGGTTGTGGATATTGTAGAGGATGGCAATCGGCTGATTCATTTTACCTATGAAGGGATTTTTGAGGAGATTTTGGATCAGCTGGGTCAGATGCCGCTGCCGCCGTATATTACCCATGAATTAAAGGACAAAAACCGTTATCAGACCGTCTATGCGAAATATGACGGTTCAGCG
>CAVITM010000216.1:0-3515 GCA_963645455.1 Moraxellaceae bacterium
ATCAGTATCTGACCCAGGCCATGGTGGAGCTGGCAGCCGGGAAAAATATGGATGTGCTGCTCACCCTGTCACCGTTGGAACTCTACTGCAGAACCTGTAAGCGGCATCTGGACACGATTCACCTGCTGGTCATAAGGGCGATTGCCTGCTGGCGGGAAAAGGACGGAACATGGAAAACATATCTGGATGAGGCACTTGCTATTGCAGAAGAGTATCAGTTCATCCGGCCGGTCAGCAATTATGGCGCGGCGGTGCTTCCGCTTCTGGAAGAACGCTCCCGGGATGAGCAGAGTAAATGGTATCTGCGGCTGATGGCAGCGGTACGGGAACAGGCTGCCTACTATCCGGCATTTTTGCAGCCCAGGACAGCACCTGGGGAGACACTGACAGCTACGGAGCTGCAGATACTGAGATTGATCTGTGCGGACAAAAGCAATGCAGAGATCGGAAAGATCATGGATATCAAGCTTCCGACGGTTAAGACTCATGTGAGTCATATATTGGAAAAACTGGGCGTCAGCCGCCGCAGCGAGGCGAAGACTGCTGCGAAGAAACGCTGGCTGATTCCCGATCATTTATAAACGGACCTGTAGAACAGACATAAGAAAAAGGAGTTGGATATGAAAAGACGAGTACTGAGCCTGACAATGGCATTTCTCCTTGCATTCACCATGCTTCCTACCCAGGCAGCCGCAGAAGAACTGCCGGAGTATGAGGAAGTTGTGGAGGAAAATGTGCCGGAGGAAGAAGTTTTAGAGACAGAATCTCTGGACACAGAGTCTCCGGAGGCAGAAGAACCTGCAGCAGAGGCGGAAAATACAGAAGAAACAGTTCTGACGGAAGAGACCGAAGAAACAGTGACGGAAGCAGAACCGGTGGAAGAAGTAACCGAGGCACCGGCTGCAGAAGAAACCGAAGAATCGGAAGTGAAAGAAGAAGTCCTGGCAGAGCAGGAAGAGACTTCGGAAGCACCGGCGAAAGAAGAAACAACAACTGCAGATGAAGAAAAAACCACAGAAACAGCACCGGTGCAGGAGACAGCTTCTCCGGCAGAAGAAATTCAGCCTGCTGAGCAGAATACAAGTGTACAGGCGATGGAAGAAAATGGTGTCGTGGTGCAGGCAGAGGATGGCGATGAGGGAACAACAGTTACACCGTGTAAGACGCATACATTTGAAAATGGTGTTTGTACGGTCTGCCAGTATAAGTGTACTCATGAGAAGGCAACAGGTACAGAGTGCCCGGATTGTAAAATGACCTTGACTGTAATAGGGGACAAAGATGGAACGGAGACAAGATATGCATCATTTGCGGAGGCATTTGCGAACGCTCCGAGTGGCAGTACATTGACGCTTTTGGATCATGTAAATGATGAAGGGAATAATTATTGGATAAATAAAGATTTTACAATTAATACGGGTGCTTATAACATGATGTTGGGGTCAAAAGCCCCTCTATAGTACCTTGAAAAGTTCATATATTTTGTAGTTAAACACAAGCATAAACGGCTTGCTTGCTGTATAATAGAGATATCAAAGCCACAGTGTGGCTTGGGAAAGAAGGTAGTCTCTATGTCATTCAAAGAAAACGCTTACCAGCAAATATCATTTACAGATAAATTTTCAGGATTAACTGCCAGAGAACAAAAAACACTGGAAAAGTCCTGGGCAAAAGTCTTTGCAGATGAAATATTTCCTGCCATTGATGAGAAACGTTTTGCTGTATTATACAGTGATAAGGCATCCAGACCTAATACACCGGTCAACGTGACTGTTGGTGCACTCATCATCAAAGAGCTTTTTGACTATTCTGATGATGAGATGGTTGAAAATCTTATGCTGGACTTTCGAATTCAGTATGCATTGCATACAACAAGTTTTGAAGAACAGCCTTTGAGTGATAAGACTTTAAGCCGTTTCCGTAAGAGGTGTTATGATTATGAAACACTTCACAACAAGGATCTCTACCACGACTGTGTGAAAGATTTAAGCGCCTCCATTGCAAAACTGATGGGAATTAGCGGTAAGGTCAGACGTATGGATTCCATGATGATTGAATCCAACATCCGCAAACTCAGCCGGATGGAACTGATATACACCTGCATCGCAAAGCTGGCGATGTACGTGAATAAAGTGAATAGTTCTGTTCTGCCTGACGATTTGAAACATTATATCGATCCTAACGATTTTAACAGAGTGATTTATCATCAGCGCAGTACCGATGCAGATGAGCGCATGAAACAACTCTTAATGGATGCAGATAAACTTCTTGCCTTGTGTGAGCCTGATTACAATAATTCAACAGAGTATGACCTGTTTGTCAGATGCCTGTCAGAGCAGACCATTGTTGAAAACGAAAAACGCAGACTCCGTACAAAAGAAGACGGTGGCATGAAATCTACCATGATGCAGAACCCATCTGATCCGGAAGCTACTTTCCGATGCAAAGCTGGAAAAGAACACCGGGGATATACGACCAACCTTGAGGAATCTGTCGGAGCAAACGGTTCCGTTGTAACAGAGTACCAGTATGACCAAAACAACCACAGTGACAGCCAGTTTATCCATGAGTATCTTGAGCAGATGGATAAACAGAAAGAGAAAACTGTAATCGTTGCAGATGGTGCGTATAGTGGAACAGAAAACATACAGCTTGCAGCCAATAAAAACGTAGAACTGATTACCACAAGTTTGACTGGGAAACCGGCTCCGGATATCCTTGCTGATTTCGAATTCAATGAAGAGGGAACAAAAGTCCTTCGCTGTCCTGCAGGTCATGCACCGAAAAGCTGTTCTTATATGAAACAAAGCAATCAGTGTGCTGTTTCTTTTCTGCATGAGCAGTGTGCCAACTGTCCGTATCAGGCTCAATGTAAGCCAAAGATTTTTAAGCGGGTTGCAAAAATAGTAACATCCAAAGCAGCACATGAACGTGCAAAAATCCAGCGGAGCATGGATAGCGAAGAATTCAAAAATTATGCAAGAATTCGTAATGGCGTGGAAACTGTTCCATCGAATATACGAAAGAATTACCATTTGGAAAAGATGCCACGTGGAAAACAGCGCGGCAAGTTCTTTTTCGGATCAAAAATAGCGGCATTGAATTTCCGAAAATTCTTCAACTATGTGAAGGGTTTGGGAAACTATGCCCCAAATCCGATACTTGCATAAAGCAAGGCAAGGAATGCCAGTCATATATCCTCAAAAGTCTGGCGACATACTACAAAATATGAATTTTTCAAGGTACTATAGAAATAGGGGGCAAAGTTATTTATGGTTTTGACCCCAACATCATAGTATACTGCTCGTATTTTCTTTCATTTTGAAATCCTCCTGTATTGCAAATTATAAATTCAAGCAAAAAGAATATCCAATATCTATTATCTATGATAAAATATAGCTAAAAAGAATAATCAAAGAGGCGGAAAAATAGATTATGGAATTTCGGGAATTGCGCTATTTCCTTGCTGTTGCAAGAGAAGAAAATATTACACGTGCGGCGGAAAGTCTGCATAT
>CAVITM010000217.1:0-3500 GCA_963645455.1 Moraxellaceae bacterium
AATATGGAATATCTATTGATTGGAGTGGCAGTTGCAGCCTTGCTTTTTCTAATCATGTTTGTTATCATGATTGTCAATCTGGTTTCGATCAGTAAGCTGAAGAAAAAATACCAGTCCTTTATGGGCGGCGCAGATGCCAGATCATTGGAACAAATCATTGCAGACCGGTTGGATGCGATTGACGGTCTGATTGTGTCTAATCAGGAAAATAAGAAAAATATTTCACAGCTTAAAGATCAGATCAAGCTTACATTCCAAAAGGTTGGAATGGTTAAATATGACGCATTTCAGGAGATGGGCGGCAAGCTGAGTTTTTCACTTTGTCTGCTGAATGAGAGAAACGATGGATTTATCATCAATGCAATGCACAGTCGCGAGGGCTGTTACACGTATATCAAAGAAATTATTGCCGGAAAATGCGTGATTCTTCTATCCGAAGAGGAAACGGAAGCACTGAAGATGGCAATGGAATACAAATAGAAAGGTACTGACACATGCATAGCTTTTTACGGAGTGTTGGATTTAGCAAAATTATAAGAGATGCAGACATCTATCAGTATATACAGATGACGATCGATGCACCGGATATGCGAAGCTCCTATCAAAAGCCGGATGGTGAGATGTTCGTAGAGCTGAAAAAGGAATTTGGCTATCGCACGGGTCTGGCTGTCTGTGGCTGTTATCTGGATCAAAATTTTCATGTAGAATATTTTTATCCTTATTTTCGCGGCAGCTATGACAGCACGCAGGAGGAGATAGAGATCCAGCGGCACGCAGACAAGCATTCCTATGCTGCAATCTGTGATGATATGCGCATGGGCATCACATTGATCTATTATTTGCAGAATATCAGCGAGTTTTTCAAGCATACAGACGGCCAGACCATATCAAAGACGGGAACAACAGTTCTGTCTGCTCTGTCTACGGAAGGCAGTATCATTTTGCCGATTGAACAATATGATGAGAGCAGGGAAAAGCGCATCCGCCGTTTGCAGAAGCGTTCCAATATGATCTCAGCTGCCAAGAATGGAGATGAGGAAGCCATTGAAAATCTGACGGTAGAGGATATGGATCTCTATACCATGCTGTCTCAGAGAGTTGTATCCGAGGATCTGCTCTCCATCGTGGAATCTTGCATCATGCCTTATGGCGTCGAGAGTGATCAGTATTCAGTGATCGGCGAGATCCTGGATCTGAGTCAGTCCAAGAACATGATTACCGGTGAAAATATGGTGATCATGACTGTCAGCTCGAAGGATATTATTTACGATATCTGTATCAATGAGGCGGATTTACTGGGTGAGCCGCAGATTGGACGCAGGTTTAAGGGAAAAATCTGGATGCAGGGCATGGTAAAGTTTTGATGAATGTTGATCATGTGCCTGTTTTGCGCATGATATGTTGACAATTGTCGGCAGAATCAGTAAAATAAAAACTGTTTGTAGGGATGCAGACAGTATTTGTTCCCATAGTTAAATGGATATAACAAGCGCCTCCTAAGCACTAGTTGAGGGTTCGATTCCCCCTGGGAACATGCATTTTTTGCAGCAATGATCGTAAAAATTCATTGTTGCTTTGTAACTGTTCAGGTGGTTCTGAACAGATACGAAGTTATTTAAAAGAGAAGTCGAAAAATCAAGAGCCGGGCTTTGCAAAGTCCGGCTCTTGGTGTACTATTTAAAAAAAGGCTTTTTGTGAGAGACGGAAGAGGAGCATAGATATGGCAAGAACCGTAGCGATCGGAATCCAGCAATTTAATGAGCTCAGGGAAAAGAACTATTTTTATGTGGATAAGACTGCATTTATCCGGGAATGGTGGGAAAAAGGTGATAGTGTCACGCTGATCACACGTCCAAGAAGATTTGGAAAAACCTTGACGATGAGTATGGTAGAACAGTTTTTTTCCGTTGCATATGCCGGTCGGCACGACCTGTTTGAAGGATTGGGAATCTGGGAGATCGAGGCGTATCAGGAGATTCAGGGGACTTATCCGGTCATCAGTCTTTCGTTTGCAAATCTGAAAGAGCCATCTTACGAGTTGACAAAACAGAAAGTCTGTGATCAGCTTCAGCAGTTGTATACAGAGCATGCATATATTTTGGAAAGTGGGATTTTAAAAGGGGCGGACAAAGCTTTTTTTGAGCGGATGCTTCATGATAAAAAGGTAGAATATGTGGATGCCACACTTGCATTGTATAAGCTTTCCAGTTTTATGTATCAGTATTATGGGAAAAAGGTACTGATACTGTTGGATGAATATGATACGCCGATGCAGGAGGCTTATGTAAACGACTACTGGGAAGAACTTGCAGTATTTATGCGAAGTCTGTTAAATGCAGCATTTAAGACAAACCCATGGCTGGAGCGGGCGATCATGACCGGTATTACCCGTGTGAGCAAAGAGTCTATATTCTCAGATCTGAACAATCTGAAAGTAATCACAACAACATCAGACGAATACGCAGATGCCTTTGGCTTCACAGAAAAAGAAGTATTTGAGGCACTGGCAGAGCGAGGACTTGCATCAGAAAAACAGAAAATAAAGGAATGGTACGATGGATTTATTTTTGGAGAACACAGAGACATTTATAATCCATGGTCGATCCTGAATTTTTTAGATAAAGGCAAACTTGACATTTACTGGGCGAATACAAGCTCTAACAGTCTGGTTGGGAAACTGATCCGCGAGGGAAACCGCAGCATCAAAGAAAAGTTTGAGCGGCTGTTGGAGGATGAGGCGATAAGGACAACCATTGACGAACAGATCATATACGATCAGCTCAATGGAAATGAGCAGGCAGTATGGAGTCTGCTTCTGGCAAGTGGTTATTTAAAGGTGCTTTCTCATGAAGAATATGACGAGGTTTTACGGGGAATGCAGCCGAAATATGAGGTGGCACTGACGAATCTGGAAGTGAAGCTTATGTTCCAGAACATGATACGCATGTGGTTTTCCGAGGCGGAGACAGATTACAACGATTTTGTCAAAGCACTGTTACTTGGAGATGTCCGTGCAATGAATGTGTATTTGAATCGTGTGGCACTCAGTACGTTCAGTTATTTTGATACGGGAAAGCGTCCGTTTGGAGATGAACCGGAACGGTTTTACCATGGTTTTATATTGGGGCTGATCGTAGAATTGCAGGCTCGGTATGTCATTACATCGAATCGGGAAAGCGGTTTTGGCAGGTATGATGTCATATTAGAACCAAGAAATCCGAAAGAAGATGATGCGATTATTCTGGAATTTAAGGTTCAGGACGCAGAAGATGAAAAATCATTACAGGATACGGTTCAGAAGGCATTATTGCAGATTGAAGAAAAGAAATATGATGAGATACTTTTGGAAAAAGGAATTTCCAAAGAGCATATCAGAAAATATGGATTCGCGTTTTGTGGAAAGAATGTACTGATCGGGGGAGCAAGGCGGCTTTAAATGGTTCAAATCCTCCGGGGGATGCTCAAAAAATATATACACCGGTATATATTTCTACATATTC
>CAVITM010000218.1:0-3482 GCA_963645455.1 Moraxellaceae bacterium
TGGCGGATTTTCAGAAGGTCGTAGAGGAATGGAATCGGCTCGACCGCAATCGGGAGCGCAGGGAACGAGACCACGAAAACCTGCGCGGAGATGTTCCGCTGGAGTTTCAAGCTGTGCCTGATCCGAAGATTGCCCCGCTGTGGATGAATCTGCCGAGGTTCCGCCAGCTCTGTCAGGGAAACTTCCTCGACATTATCTTCTCCTGTCCCTACGAGCTGCACGAGCTGACTGCGAACAGTTTTCTCTCCAGGCTCTTTTTCAGCCTCAGTGACGAGCAGAAAGAAGTGCTGTATTATCTGTTCATCCGACAGTACAGTACCGCAAGGCTTGCCGCCATACGCGGGCAGTCCGACCGGAATATCCGAAAGCTGCGGATGACCATTCAGAAAAAGCTGCAAAAGCAAATGTACGAGCACCTCAGCGAAAAGCAGGAAAATGGTCTCAGTCTTACTCTGTGGGAGCGTGAGTTTATGAAGGAATATGGGGCGCTGCTGCAGAGCATGGGTAAGGATGCCGTGATCCGCCGAGAGAACAAAACAAAGCCGAGAAAAAAGAAAACCGCCCTTGACGATGGCAAGGACGGTTGATACAATAGTAATATAGTTAATATATAGATGGATTACGATTTGAGGTGAACGGCATCATGAACAACCTGTTTGCACAGTCCCGTTCCCATTGGGTACGGTATGACCGCTATGAGATCAAAACCGGCAAGGACGGGAGGCGCTATATCACGCCGGAAAAGACGGCAAAACCTGATGTATATAATCCGCTGAAGGATTCCTCTGAGATGGTATTAGAGGCTTTGAATGTGGGAATGCTGATGATGAACCGCAGTCCGGAGGAGGTTGTAGAAAAGGCGATTATGGCCTTTGTAACCCATTACGGCCTGCTGGGGTTGATGACGGCGCTCCCGACAACGCCGTCCTTCATGGATTATGAAGCGGTTTATCTGCCGAAGAATCACTTCATCAAGGAAGAAAGCATGGCAACAGAGGATTACCTTGCCTTATTCTATCCCTTTGACAGCCTGGATATGGTGAAAAAAGGCGTAGAATCCAGTTGGAGCGTGTCCGGGGATAATATGATGGTTGCACTGACCATGACCTTCCTGGATGAGCCGATGGCAAAAAACATGAGCTTTCAGCGGGAGTATGCCGAGCCATATGACTGGGTGGCGCAGCAGTTCAAGGACTGGGCGTTCACGCTGGCATCCTCCATCCTGTACTATAACGATTATGATACGATAGACGAGGGGACGCGAAACCTCTATCGCAAAGCTATGGCCGCCTTCGGCGGCATTGCTCCAAGCTATCATATTGAACTGCTGGATAAGCCGACGATCTATTGGGATTTTCATTCGCTGCTGTTAGGTATCCAGATGATGTTCAGCTTTATGCTGGTGGATGATGCGAAACCTCTGCGGCTGTGCAAGCACTGCCAGAAGGTATTCCTCGGCAGCCGTGCCAATTCCGCCTTTTGCAGCGCAAGATGCAAAAATCAGTATAATGTCTATAAGAGCAGAGGGAAAAATAAGGGACAGGACGGTGATGAAGATGCCTGAGAGCCAAAACATTGAATGGAAAAGCAAGTGGAAAGACGAATATCTGGAATGGATCTGTGGCTATGCCAATGCGCAAGGCGGAAAAATCTATATTGGCTGTGATGATGACGGCAAAGTAGTTGGTCTGCCAAATGCCAGAAAACTGCTGGAGGATGTGCCAAACAAGATTCGTGATGCCATGGGCATTATTGTCGGTGTGAATTTGCTGGAGAAAGACGGATTGGAATATATTGAAATTGATGTTCCTTCCTATCCCATCGGTATTTCCTGCAAAGGTGTCTACTACTACCGCAGCGGCAGCACTCGTCAGGTGTTGACCGGCCCTGCGTTGGAAGCTTTCCTTATGCGCAAACGCGGAGCTACGTGGGACAATCTTCCTTTACCTGCCTTTTCAATAGCAGATGTGGACGATAGAGTTGTTTCCAAGTTCAAGAGCCTTGCCGTGAAGAAAGGTCGCATGGAAACAAGTTTGTTGGAAGAACCAAAGGAAATTCTGTTGGATAAGCTGCATTTAAAGAACGGCGATTACCTGACAAACGCCGCTATGCTGCTGTTCAGCAATGATCCGGAGAGATATCAGACAGGCGCATACATCAAAATCGGCTATTTCGAAAATGATGCTGAATTGCTTTATCAGGACGAAATCCACGGTTCCATCTTGGAGCAGGTGGATAAGGCACTGGACATTATTTATTTGAAGTATATGCGAGCCAAGATCCGCTACGAGGGTGCCCAGCGCATTGAACGGTACTTTGTGCCGGAGGCAGCGCTCCGGGAAGCTCTGCTGAATGCTATCTGCCATAAACAGTATCAGTCTGGGATTCCGATACAGATCAGCATATATGAAGATCGGCTTTATGTGGCAAACGTCGGGAGCCTGCCGGAGGATTGGACATTGGAAAATCTGATGCAGAAGCACGCTTCCAAGCCCTATAATCCGAATATTGCGCATGTGTTTTACCTTGCCGGCTTCATTGAGAGTTGGGGGCGCGGTGTTGAAAAGATTTGTCAGGCACTAAAAGCGGATAATCTTCCGCTTCCGGAATATACCATTCACCCCGGTGATATTATGATCAAATTCACAGCCCTGGAGGATCGGATCGTCCGATTGAACAAGCAATTTACAGATAACTTATCTGATAACTTATCTGATAAGCTGACGGACAAGGAACAGAAAACGCTTGAGCTTTTGCTGGAAGACCCGGGATATACCGCATCGCAGCTTGCCCAAAAACTACTTGTCAGTAGGGTTTCTGCAACAAAATATTTAAAAGCACTGAAGGAAAAGGGAATCATAGAACGAATCGGATCAGATCGTAGCGGGTACTGGAAGATAAATCAACCTACTTGAACTTACCACAGGAAGCCCTTCCTTCAACACAGAAATGCCCCGCAGTAACCAGTAAAGGTTTGCTGCGAGGGCATTCTTTATGGTATTATGCGTACACAAGTTCAAACAGAACAATTTCTTCTGCACGGCTGTGGATATTGTTCATACGGCGTATCCATTCCATTTGGTCGTCGGCTTTGAGCGCTTCAGTCACACCTTCCTGCTTTGCTATATCGGAAACGATGATTTCCATACGCTCATTGCAGGTTCGGTCAATCTCGGCAATGTGTCGATGCAGCGTTCCGCTTATGAGCAGGTTTGCATAGAGAATCGGACGATGCTCTTTCAGATAGCTGCGACGCATACGCCCGTACTTGCCAATCTGGTATTCCGATTCGTCCGGCAGCAACAGATTGGGAATGAGATAATCTCCCTCTTGGCGGTATGTGCCGCCCATTTCTTCAAATATGGATTTCATGAGATTTAGCTCCTTTTTGTGTTGATTTCCAGCGGTTATAAGACTTTTTGACTCCTTTCCTACAACTGCTTTTCCATTCACCACAAATGAGCCGCAGTCATATGTATTAG
>CAVITM010000219.1:0-3478 GCA_963645455.1 Moraxellaceae bacterium
CTCTACGCGGGCCTTCAGGGTGCAGTCCAAAGCCCCTTTATCTACGACATGTACCCTTGCCTCAGTTACGTCCAGACGCTCCAGAGTTTCCATTACAACTTTTTTGATTTGTCTGCCATACTGCTGCATGACACTGCTGTCAAGCTCTAAGGAAATTCCGCTATGCTCCTCGTTTGGTTCAACAGTTACCAAAGCATCACTGGATTCCAGGGTTCCTGCTACTGCGGGTTTTTCAATCTTCACGGCCTTTTCCTCCCCGTTCTTTTTTCGCAATCGCTTCCTGCACTTGCGACAACCTTTTTCTTATCTTCATTATAAAATTCATCAACGGCCTTTGTATAATTGCCAAAAGGAATGATATTATACAAATAAATTATATATACCGGTCATGGCCATAACCGCCAAAATAATCAGGTTCATAAAGGACACTGCAAAGAGCTCAATAAACAGCTTGTTTTGCGGAAATCTTTTTTCTGAATCCTTCTGCTGTGCGACTCCTGCCATGATCAAGGCACCGGTTGTAGAAATTGGTGTATAGCCGGCAATCGTACCACCAATTACCACCATCGTTACTAAAGTCACGCCGGATACACCGATTCCCTCAGCCAGACTTCCGCAAACGGGAACCAGAGTTGGAAATACAACCCCAAGTCCTGAAGAAAAGAATGACATCACGCCGGCAAGAATCGCCATAATCGGTGCTGCACTATTTTTTTCCATGACCTTCTCAAGAGCCGAAACCAAAATGTCCACACCGCCGGAGAGAGAGATCACATTCATGAGAATGCCCACACCTAAAACCATAATAATTACATTCCAGGGAATTCCTGCCACTGCTTTCTTTTCATTTCCGCAATTTAAAATGCATAAGATCGAACCGATGAGAAAACCGGTGAGTCCTGCATTCCAGGAAAGAACCAAAACACCAAATGCTAAAACAATTAAACCTGCAAGGGAAGCCCACTGCTGCCAGCTAAACTTAGGCAAAATCTCCTGCTTGGCTTCTCCCTCCTGCACAGCTTCTATTTTCCATCCTTTATAGTAAATATAAACAACGGCTGCACAAATCAACGTGGTAACCATCGTGCAAAACATGATGGGAACGGTATCCGCTGTCAGTCCCTGTTCTTCCATAAGATTTCTCACCACTGCTGCTTCCGGAGTCAGCGGGCTCATGCGGCCTGCCATAGCACCCATATCTCCAATTATCGCTGTCATAATCGGATTAATCCCTGCGGACAAAGAAATAGGAATCGCAATCAGAGGAATAATTGCCAGGCAGGGAATGGATCCCGGTCCTACCGCACTAAGCACCATACCAATAATAAACATAACAAAAGGAATCGTTCTCTTTGGCACTTTGCTTACGATCTTCTTTGCCGCAAGCTCTAAGGTTCCATTGCCATTAATGATGGCAAACAGGTAAGTGACTCCTGCCATCTGCACAAACAGGGAGGTACTAAAACCTGACACAATATCTGACGCTGAAAAATTGTCCGGGAAAATCAGGGCAATCATCATTGCCAAACCAATACTTAAAATGCCCACATTTACGTTACGTACAAAGCCAATTGCAATTGCTGCAAGCAGCAGCACTAATGAAATCAAACCTAAACTCATACCTTTTCTCCTCCTCTACGCAAATACAATACAAACCGGGCTTCCTGTCGCTACAATATTTCCGGTAGGACTTAGCTGGCCGGTTTTGGAATCAAATGTAAATTCCACAATCGTGTCACTGTCTTCATTTGCCACATAACATTTTTGATTTGGCGCAAAGCAGAAGAATCTTGGTGTTTTTCCTAGGCAGGGGAAAAAGCCTGTATTTTTCAGGTAACCGGTCACGGGATCGATGCGATAGACTGCAATACTGTCGGTATAACGATTCGATACCAGCACATATTTCCCGCTGGGATCAATCATGACCTCACTGGCATCCGAATAGCCTGTCACCGTCTCCGGAACAGTAGTCAGTTCCTGAAGGGCTTCAAAGCTTCCATCCTCCTCATTGAAGGAGAAAAATAAAACCTTATTTCCTTTTTCCTCACACATGTAAACCCAGCGGTTATTGGAATGTACCGCTGCATGTCTCGGCTCATCCCAGGTTCGTGAGAAAAACTGTGCTGTCTGAACGAGTGTTCCGGTCTCATGATTGTATTTCAAGGCCCTCATTTGACCATATCCATTGACTCGTCCCTGGGCACAGGCAAAAATATAATTTTTCTTCT
Organism: Moraxellaceae bacterium; assembly: GCA_963645455.1. Taxonomy (GTDB): domain Bacteria; phylum Bacillota; class Clostridia; order Lachnospirales; family Lachnospiraceae; genus W0P33-017. The sequence goes on from CAVITM010000219.1 coordinate 2,229, forward strand.
GATCCCATAAACACTGATGAATGGTGGATACTTTTCCTTCCTCTTTTCCCTCGTAGGTATATGTGGCTACCACCTTTCCCAGACTGCCGTCTTCATTTCTCTCAATCGTATACAGAGTGCCCCCTTGCAATGTTGCCACGATAACGTGCCGGTTCTCTTTATCAACCGTGATATCTACCGGGTTTTTCCCTCCAATATCCACCGTATTCAGATATTCCAGGGTGTGATCCGCACTGATTCGATAACTGCTTACCTTCGTAAAATCCCCGTGTACGGAATAGAGAAATTCCTTATTTTGATCCAATGTCTGATACGACGGATTCGGCTCTGTTTCCAGACACTGAATCAGTTTCCATGTCCCTGTCTCCTGACTAATCTCATAGACGCTTATGCCTTTTCCTCTGGCATTTCTCTCTTTCGTGGTTCTGCACCCCACATACGCATAGCTCATACCTATGACCTCCTTGTTATTATTTTCACGAATCAAGCCAGGGTAGGTTTCCCTCGCTGTTCCTATATGAAAATCATAGATACTTTGCGTGTAAAGTTTAAATTCACAAGACGACTAAGCCGGTCATTCCACAATGGAATGACCCCTGTATGTGCGCACAAAAAAAGAAGCCATCGCATGTTGCAATAGCCTCTTCTCAATTCCCGGAATTTCTGGAATTTATTCTATTTTATTTGCCTGATAATACTCTTCTACATAGCTGATAAATTCAGTAATGGCCTCACTCTGAAAACACCGGTCTGCCATCATAAGCCAGACGTTCCGACTGACAGGATTGCCTTTCGAATCATAAACCGGTATTTTTTTCAGCTTTTCCTCATTCACCTTCCATCCAGTCCCGAATACAAACGTAATTCCAATCCCGCTTTCCACCATCTCCAGGGCGATATCTGTGTAGGGAACACTGTATGCTCCCTGGGGAAGTTCTCCAAAGTGATCCTTCCACCACTGATTTACCAGCAATTGAACTAACGAATTATAGTTGGATTCAATCAACGTATGCTGTACAATCTCCTCTAATTTCATGTCTTTGGGCATCACCATATACATTTCTTCACTCAGAAGGCAGGTTTTCTCTCCTAAATAAGGAAAATCACCACAGATGACTCCCATATCCAGGCTGCCATTCGTTAACTGCTGAATAATCGTATCACTGGAGTTGGCAATTGTCTGTATCTGGAGATTGTTATATTTTTTCAAATACCCCATCAATAGATCCGGCATATGAATGCGGGCAAAA
>CAVITM010000220.1:0-3460 GCA_963645455.1 Moraxellaceae bacterium
GCAAATATCCGGATATCATACGGATAAAAAGATGAACAGAAGTAACTGTTCAGGTGGTTCTGAACAGATACGAACAGAAAAAATATCATGTAAAACAAACACAAACCAGAAACAGAATTTATGAGAGAGGAGTTCAAACATGGACAGGATCAAGATTGGTTATGCGCCAACCAGAAGAAGTATATTCAGCGCACCGGATGCAGTGAAATATCGTGGACTTACTGCAAAGAAACTTGAGGAGCTTGGCGTTGATTTCGTAGACATCACGGACATCAACGATGAGGGACTTCTCTACAACGATGAAGGTCTTGAGAAGATCATCGCGAAATTCAAAAAAGAGAAGGTTGATGGTCTTTTCCTTCCGCACTGTAACTTTGGTACTGAGTATGAGTGTGCAAGACTTGCAAAAGCGCTTGATGTTCCGGTTCTTCTCTGGGGACCTCTGGATGAGAGACCCCAGCCGGATGGAACAAGACTTCGTGATACACAGTGCGGACTTTTTGCAACTGGTAAGGTTTTAAGGAGATTCCGTGTTCCGTTCACATATATGACGAACTGCAGACTGAATGACCCGGTATTCGAAAGAGGAATCAAAGATTTCCTTGCTGTCTGTAATGTAGTAAAAACGTTCAAAAATATCCGAATCCTTCAGATTTCTACAAGACCTTTCGACTTCTGGTCAACCATGTGTAACGAGGGGGAGCTTCTTGAAAAATTCAATATTCAGCTTGCGCCGATCCCGATGCCGGAGCTTACCGATGAGGTAAAGATAGCAAAAGCTGAGCACAGCGAAGTGAAAGAAGTGATGCAGTACTGTCGTGACAACATGGAAATCTGCGTTAAAGAGGACGAACTTGAGAATGTAGCAGCTCTAAAAGTTGCCATGAAACATCTGGCAGAGAAATACGGCTGCAAAGCAATCGCGATCCAGTGCTGGAATCAGCTTCAGAGCGAGCTTGGAATTATGCCATGTGCAGCAAACGCGCTATTAAATGATGAGGGTATCCCGACTGTATGTGAAACAGATATCCACGGTGCCATTACAGCTCTTATGGTAGAGGCAGCAGGCATGGGCGAGACAAGAAGTTTCTTTGCTGACTGGACGATCCGTCATCCGGATGTAGAGAACGGCGAGCTTCTTCAGCACTGCGGACCATGGCCGATCTCTATCGCAAAAGAGACACCGAAGCTTACTTACCCGCTGGCATTCGATCATCCGGGAAGCATCACAGCAGAGGCAAAACATGGCGATGTTTCTCTGGTACGTTTTGACGGAGATGGCGGAGCGTATTCCCTGCTCCTTGGAAATGCCAAAGGGATCGACGGACCGAAGGGTATGGGAACTTATCTTTGGGTTGAGGTTGAGAACATCAAACGTCTTGAGGCAAAACTGGTGGAGGGACCCTATATCCATCACTGCGTTGGTATCCACAAGGACGTTGTTCCGGTACTTTATGAGGCATGCAAATATATCGGCGTAACACCGGATCTGTATGATCCCATCGAGGAAGATGTAAAAGCTTATCTTCGCGGAGAGTGATATAGACTTCAGAAAAGAAAGGACAGAAATCAGCATGGATGATAGAGAATTAAGCAAGCTTGCCTATGATCTAAGAAAAGACACAGTAGATATGATCGTTGCAGGTAAAGGCGGACATATCGGTGGTGATATGAGTGTTATGGAGACTCTGGTAACACTGTATTTTGATCAGATGAATATTTCTCCGGAGAATATGAATGATCCGGACAGAGACCTTTTCGTTATGAGTAAAGGTCATTCTGTAGAAGCTTATTATGCAGTACTTGCAAAGAAAGGCTTCCTGGATATCAAGGAAGTAAATGAAAAATTCAGTAAATTTGGAACACAGTATATCGGACATCCAAACAACAAACTTCCGGGAATTGAGATGAACTCCGGCTCTCTGGGACATGGACTTCCGGTCAGCGTAGGCATGGCACTTGCCGGAAAAATGAATAAGAAAAACTACCGTGTATACACAGTAATGGGTGATGGCGAGCTGGCAGAGGGCTCTGTATGGGAAGCAGCTATGGCTGCGCATCAGTATAAACTGGACAATCTCTGCGGGGTGGTTGATCGTAACAGACTTCAGATTTCCGGAAATACAGAGGATGTTATGGGACATGACGATCTTCATGAGAGATTTAGGAGCTTTGGATGGCATGTGATTGATGTTGCTGACGGAAACAGCATCCGGCAGCTTCATGCAGCATTTGAGGAAGCAAAACAGACAAAAGGTCAGCCTACAGTCCTGATCGCAAATACTGTTAAAGGGAAAGGCTCCGCGGTTATGGAGAATAAAGCAGCATGGCATCATCACGTACCGACGGAGGAAGAGTATGAGCAGATCATGAAAGATTTTGAGGAGAGAAAGGAGCAGCTGTAATGATGAATAAGATTCCAAATCGTAAGGCAATCTGTGACGTGCTTTTAAAAGAAGCAAAAACCGATAAAGATATCGTTGTTCTCTGCAGTGACTCCAGGGGATCTGCATCTTTAGCACCTTTTGCAGATGCATATCCGGATCAGTTCATTGAGGTGGGAATTGCTGAACAGGACCTTGTCAGTATATCCGCCGGTCTTGCACACTGTGGAAAAAAGGCTTTCGCAGCCTCTCCGGCATGTTTTCTTTCTACAAGAAGTTATGAGCAGTGCAAGATTGATGCTGCATACTCCAACACAAATGTAAAGCTTATCGGAATCAGTGGTGGAATCAGCTACGGTGCCCTTGGAATGAGCCATCATTCTGCTCAGGATATCGCTGCTATGTCCGCAATCCCGAACATGAGAGTTTATCTTCCAAGTGATCGTTTCCAGACAGCAAAACTGATCGAGGCGCTTTTGAAAGATGAAAAACCGGCATACATCCGTGTAGGAAGAAACCCGGTAGAGGATATTTATACAGAGGATCACTGCCCCTTTGAAATGGACAAGGCAACGGTTCTTACAGAGGGAACGGATGCAGCAATTATCGCATGCGGTGAGATGGTTCGCCCGGCACTTGAGGCAGCAAAACTTCTTGAGAAAGATGGCATTCATGCAGCCGTTCTTGATATCTACTGCGTAAAGCCCCTTGATAAAGAAGCAATCGTAAAAGCTGCATCCAAGGCAAAGGTTGTTGTAACTGCTGAAGAGCATGCACCATTTGGCGGACTTGGTTCCATGGTAAGCCAGGTAGTGGGCGCAGAGTGCCCGCGTAAAGTTCTGAATATTGCACTGCCGGATGCCCCGGTTGTAAGCGGAACTTCCCAGGAAGTATTTGATTACTACGGAATGAACGCAGAAGGAATTGCAAAAACTGTAAAAGATGCACTAAAATAAGGGGAAACAATGGAAAAGAAATATGTTCTTGCGGTTGATCAGAGTACCCAGGGAACAAAAGCGATTCTGTTTGATGGGGATGGTAACCTGGTCTGCAGAACAGACCTTCCGCACAGACAG
>CAVITM010000221.1:0-3460 GCA_963645455.1 Moraxellaceae bacterium
TGTAATCCAGCAAATTAAAAATGGCTTTGACAGTCACTTTATTTTAGAGTGCTTAAAGAACATATTTTGTCGTCGGTCAGTTTGTTTTATGTCTTTAGGGCAGATTGTTTGCCGGTGAATTTTTGTGCATCATTTTATTTAAAGCTAAAATCAGACGGAGATATCCGCCTGATCTTAATAGCTTAACGATTATGTTTTTTGATTGTTACTAATGCTTCCACGATGCTGACTGCATCTACAGATGATAATTCCAGATAGGACTGCATCAGATGTTCAAGATTCCAAAAGCGATCATCCAGATAAGAAATATCCATTGCGATATTCCATGTGGGAATATAAATATATCGACTGTATTGATGTTTACCAATAACCAGATGAAAGCAGCTCCCTCTGGCACAAACTTCATATTCTGTGCATTCAAAGGGCATAAGGGGACATATTGTGCCGATCCATGATTCGTAATTATCACCTATACAGGATTTGCAAACATATGTGAATTCCATGATAATCCTCCTAACCAAGTTCACAGTCATTGATTGCCTGCATGACGGCATCGGATGTGATGATATTTAAATTGGAACTGTTGCCTATCAGCAGGCTGGCGTTACAGAGTTTATTGATCATACGTGGAGTACCATTTGCGGCATTTAAAATCGCTTCAAGGGCATTTTCTTCGAATACCGTCTGAGAACATCCGGCACCCTTCAGCTTGGAGGCCACATAGGAATGCCCTTCTGTTTTGGACATTCCCTCAAGATTGTAATTCATGACAATCCTCTGACGGAACGGTTCGTGAATGCTGAGCCTGAGCGTACTGTTCAGCTGTGGCAGACCGGCAAGCAGAACAACGGCTCTGTCTCTGGAATCCATTTCAAAGTTGAACAGGATTTTCAGATCATTCAAAACCGCATTTCCGATGTAGTTGGCTTCGTCTATGATGATGACGGGTGTTTGCCGTTTTTCGAGAACGAGGCGGTTTATTTCATTCTGTATGATCTTGAAGTTATCTGTTTTCCGGAATGCAGGCTGTGCACCAAGCTCAGAAGCCAGATTCCGATAGAAATCATTCACGGTAAGTGTAGACAGGCTGGAATAGACTACTTTATACAAAGAAGGATTCAATCCGGCAGACCAGTTACGGATAGCGGTGGTCTTGCCTCTTCCGGCACTGCCGGTCAGTAATCCAAAGCCTTTGGTGGTCAGCAGATAATTCAGGCGGAATAAAACTTCCTTGTATTCTTGAGTTTCTACGAGAACTTCCTTTGAGTTCTTTAAGAATGGGTTGAACTCTAACCCGTACCTGGCAGTGTAATCCATGATCATTCATCTCCTTTGCAAAGACGTACTTTTTCTCTTTTGACTAATGCGTTTTCTGTTTTATTAAGAAGCCGGATAGGTGTAAGTGTTCCATTTGTTTCAACAACAAAAATATCTTTCATATCCGGAGAATAGCGCAGCCGGATACGCTGGCGTGCAAAACGGTAATCCACTTCGTATTCGATCTGATCAATCACAATGACACAGTCGGCAGAAACACGGCGTTCAATTTCCAAGAGGAAGTCCTTGTCGATATCATCAGCCGGAAGTCTGCGGATCTGTTCCGGTTCAGAGAAGAAACGATCCAGCGGGGACAATCCACGTAAAGAGGAATGAGGAGTCTGATTATACTTCTGGACATAAGAATAAAGGCTGCCGCGCAGCTCATCCAGTGAATGAAAATTCTTCATATCAAGTCCAGCCATCCACTGATCCTTCAGTGTGCGGAACCAGCGTTCGATCTTTGCTTTTCCAGTTGGTGTATATGGCTGACAGTAGCTTAAGGTCGTACCGATTCTGGCTGCAAGAAGTTCCATCTGCCGGTTTTTATAAGATTTTCCATTATCAAAATTAAGTACTTTGGGACGTCCGTACTTTGATACGGCAGATTTCATGACAGACATCAGGTTCACAAAGTTATCGTTATAAAAAACATCAATACCTGTAATGAAACGACTGGCATCATCAATCAGGGCAATGACGTAAATACGGTGTTTCTTTCCGCCTTTATCGATGAGCCGTGGCCCGACACTGCTGTCACCGCACCACACTTCATTGATGTGTGGTCGTTCATAACGTCGCATATCCCTGTTAGGAGTCTGGCGAAGTTCGTTCTGGAGCCGGTTTACAAAGCGGCAGATGGTAGATTCGGAAACCTGACCGTTTATGATGGAGCCATCGGTTTTGAGCTGTCTGTAGATGGAAGCTGCTGACATACGTGGATAATTCGTCTTGAAGTATCGGATTCGTTCCTGCAGTTCGTCATCAAGTTTGCGACTCATACCGGCATCTGCCCTGCTTTTGGATACGAGGGCATCAAACCCCTGGTTCCGGTAATTAAGATACCATTTTTCGATGGTTGCAGGCGCATAATGATGGACACTTCCATCAGGACCTACAAGCCCTTTGCTAGAAATTTCGTTGTAGAAGGCGGCCTGACTTGGATAGTTTTCGTCAAGCCCCGCGATAAGTGGAGCAATCGCACCGTAGCGCATGAGTGCGATTTCCTGTTGTTTTTCTGGTTTCATGATATTTAAACCTCCTTTTACCGAAAGGATATCGAAAAACACGGAAACTGTCGTGTAAGGTTATGTTGGTAAAAGAAAAAGTTTGTTGACGGTTGTTTTTATCTGCATGAACTGTCTCGAAAAATGTGAAAAACATCCGATAACAAGAGAAGCCCCTTCAGCAAAAGAAAGGCAGACAGAACGCAGACGTTCTTTCCAGTGAAGTCTGTAGGCACGAATAACAGCTTTGAGATTATTTTCATCAATGAAACATTGGTCTGCCAGGATGCGAGACAGAGAGTGTCCAGATTCATAAGCATGAATGGCGGTTGTCTGTACATTCAGAGGAATCTGGGAATAAGGGACCAGAGAAGAAAGTAGGAGTGCGTGGGTGTGTCCGCATGCTGTGCAATAGACACGAATCACGGTTAGCGTGAGAATTTTGTCCTTCATCTGAACATTTCGTTTGTATGAACCATAGCGGATCAGACAGCCGGAATGCCCGCAAGTGCAGGAGACAAGGTTCAGATCGAGAGAATTTATCGTTTTATTATAAAAATCTTGAGAAATAAGGTTGTAGTTTTCTGTTTTGATTGTTATCATAAGTATGAACATAGCGGCTAGCTATGTTGTGGGTTTAAAGCAGAAATCAAACTTTGGTTGGGGAGATTTCTGCTTTTCTATTAGTTACAGTCAAATATGATAACACAAGAAGTCTCAGGATAAAATAATCTGATGGAAAATACGTCAGATTCTCTTACGCTGGGACTTCTTTTATTTTGCACGAAAAGTTGAAAATATGTTTGCTATAAAGTGCCTGATAACACCAAGGGAGGTCTCGTCAGCGGATGGAAACAGAGTATGAAATCCGTCAGTAACAACGAGTGGCGAGAAGTCAGCAGAAGCCATAGTAAACC
>CAVITM010000222.1:0-3455 GCA_963645455.1 Moraxellaceae bacterium
GTTACAAAAACTTTAAATCTGTATGCTGCACCACGTGCTGTACCTCCCATGTACTTGTTCTTTCACAAACCCCATAATTTTTTCTTCGCTTGGAGATCAGATTTTCCACACACTGTGTGGAAAATTGAGTTTCTGCATAGGGTTTGAACTGTCAAGTATTTCTTGACGGTTGCCTGAGCTTTTCCACTCTTTGTAGGCATACATAGAAAAAATAGGCAGCCGCGACTGACACTTTGCTGCCTTTTTTTCATATGTTTATTATACAAACTGAGCTGTGTTTTGTAAAAGATTTTTTCGATTTCTCAACCAATATTGGTCATTTCATCGTTCTCTTTTTCCTTAGTCAAAATCAAAATCATCCGCATCCAGCCCCGCATCTTCCAGGGCTTCCCGTCTTTCTTCTGCATCCATGCATTCCAGTTCCAGGGAATCCAGGCCGGTGCCTGCCAGATCGTCCTCTAATTCATCGCTGTCGTCAGATTCCTCGTCGTGTCCGAATACCACATCGTCCATCACTGCATACTCATATGCATTTAACTTTCCGTCGTTATCAAAATCAAAGTCTTCATCATATAAACGTCCATCTGTTCCTAACATAGCTTTTTCCTCCTGTAATTGTGATCGTTTTTTCGTCAAAACTCCCTTGCGATGGTTGCTACACTTCCCTACTCTGCCGGTTCTTCTGCTTCCTCATCTCTCATCTCCGGCGGGATCTGCCAATTGATCAGGCACTTCTTCGACACCTTGCAAATCGCGCCCTGCGGGGTCACCAGCACAACCTTTGCGGTTGCTTTTTTACCGATTTTGTCATAAAGTCTGCCGGCGCTGATGCTGTCCCCAATCACGGTATAGGGGCTATTGGCCACATGTCCGATGTCACCGATGCCTTCCATGGAAACTTTGATGGCTTCCTTGTCGTGCTCGTTGTCCGGCTCCTTGATGAGCTTCACCTTCATGCCCGGCTCCAAAAACTCATTTCCGTGATAATACTTTGTTCCTGTTAATGTGATAAATGTCTTCGCCATAATCTGTCCTCCTGTCCCTGCTTATTTAAATCAAAAGAGCCATCCCAGCAGGCTTTTTTAGCTCTCTTAGGATGACTCTATTTTGTCAAATCGCAAGTCCGTAAATCTCCCCTTGCCTATCGAACGTTTATTCTTCGCCGTACTGGTCTGACAGCCGCCGGATTTCTTTTTTTACTTCTGTCACCATATGCTCCGGGCCTACGATCTGCGCTCCAGACCCCAGCGCCATGACCCAATGGATAAAATGATTGCTGGCCGCCACCTTTGCCCTGACTTTGAAATGCTCTTCATCTACTTTACACATTCTTACGTCTTTTCCAAAGCGGTCGATCATCACTCCGGCCAGATTGTTCCTGCATAAAATCTCCACGTTCTCCTCTTCTCCATCGAACATGTTGAACATCTTCTTGGCATAAGCTGCCATGTCTACTTCCTTGAATTTGTATCTTCCTTCCCGCCGTTCCTTTTCTACCTTGATGCCAAGCATCTTGTCCACCCGGTAATGCTTGATCATGTCCGCATCCGAATCATAGCCCACCAGGTAATAATTTTCATCGTCCCAGGAAAGTCCCCATGGGCTGATGACATACCTGGCGCCGCCTTTTCGCAGCTCCGGCTGCTTTTTGATATTCCACTGAAAATACTGGAAGGAAATCTTTAAGTTCCGGGAGATCGCGTTGTGGATCGCGTCTACATTTTCCATGATATCGTTGTTCATAGATTTCACACGGCCTGCCACGTATACCTGACGCTGGAGCTTGGAGGCATCATGCTTGCTCGCCAGATGCTCGATCTTTTTGATCAGCTCGTTGGATTTTTTCTCTGTGATAAATTTGGCCGAAGCGACGGAATCCGCCAGCAGCTTGAGCTCCGCAATCTCAAAATTACGATTAACCACCTGATAATGAAAGGTCTTTCCATACTGGGTCTTTTTAATATGGATCCCAAAATCGTCCAGCTGCGCAATGTCATCATAGAGGCTCTTTCTCTCTGCTGTCACATTGTTGGCCGCCAGCTTATCAATGATCTCCTGCAAGGTGATGTCATGCTCTGCATCTGTATTTTCCAATAAAATCTTGGCCAGATACAGGATTTTAAGCTTCTGATTGCTTCGCGCGCCGCGCCTCTGAACTTCCTTATTTTCTGCCATAAAAACACCCCCATCAGTTCTGATATCTGTATTATACCAGAGCCGGCGAGGGTGTGGTAGTCCAAAAAAGTGGGCTTGGGATTAAATTGTTACTTGATTCTTGACGCGTATTTGCACTGCTTCAGCGTTGTCTTTGCGATGAGGGTGCCCTGTGCGTCATATACCATCACACGAGCCTTGTAGTAGTACTTGGTACCCTTCTTGCCGGTCTTGTCGGTATAGGTCTTGATGGTCTTCTCTGCCTTTGCTTTGTAGGCACTTGCTGCCTTTGTGCTTCTGGAGAACTTGTAGGTTACGGTGTAGCCAAGATCTTCGATGGCCTTGATCGTTTTCTTGTTGACCTTGAGGGTCACTTTGATGTTGCCCTTGGTGGTCTTGGAAGAACGGGCTTTGATGGTCAGGTCGTTTAAGAGCTCTGTGACCTTTTCGGTTTGGGTGGCGATCACTGCATCTGCCTCTTCCTCAGACATGATTGCGTAGGTTGAGAAGTGGCCGGTGGTGAAAGTGAATGTGCCGTCTGCGTTCTTCTGGCCTGCTACCTTGTGATAATTGCCGTTGTCATCGATATATACGCAAGCCACAGTTTTGCCAGCGAGAGTTTCGTTCAGCTTAACGGTTACGCTGACGCTGCCGCCCTTGAAATCGGAGACTTTGCCGCTGCTTGTCTCAAGCTTTAATTCAACTTCTACCTTGTTCTCGTCCTGAGCCTTTGTCTCAACTACGAGGCTTACATTTCCGGTCTCGCCTGCTGCCTCTGCTACTGCAGCCACTGCCTGCTGATCCAGGGTTACCTTTGCAGCCTCAGACTCGATGGTTACAGCTGCGGCTGTCTTCTCAGCGATCTGAGAAACCGTCTTTGCCGGGATTGCAACCTCTGTGGTTGTACCTGCAGCTGTCTCAACTACCGGCGTCTCAGCTGCTGCTATAATGACTTCTTCGGATTTGTTCTCAACAGCCATCTCTACGATCTGAGCAGCTACGGCTGTATCAACTGTTGCTGTTGTTGTTTTTGTGCCATCCTCTGCGGTCTTTGTCTCAGCAGCCACCGTTGCCTTTGTCTCCGGGACGGTAGCTGTCTCGGAGCCTGTTCCTGAAGCGTCAGTCTTGGTTTCTGTTGTATTAACTACAGAGCCGGTGGATGTGTCTGTGGTGGAGCTAGATGATGAGTCGCCACCGCTGTAATAATTTACATAGCTTTCCTCGTAAATGCCAGTCTCCGAATTTAAAGTCCAAGTGTTATAACCAGAGGAATGTGTAGTGTCGTTCACTTGATACATGCC
>CAVITM010000223.1:0-3450 GCA_963645455.1 Moraxellaceae bacterium
GACTGGTGCAAGCCATACTGTCAGCGCAGTGTGGTATAGAAAGGTATAATCATTAAGATTGCATTGGTTTCAATAATTCCCCCACCATAGCTTTTGCTTGGTGGGAGGAGTATTTTCAATAGAACTTGCTTCTACAAATGGTAGTTAACTAGAATAATTTCAGCTGCTTCTCTGCAGCAATCTTTTCAGCCTTATCTAGACAGCTAACCATTTGTCCTGCTACCGCTTCAATAACCTTTACACATACAGAGTTACCGAACTGCTTATAGATCTGTCCATGTGAAACAGCATCAACTATATAGTTCTCAGGGAATCCCTGTAAACGTGCACACTCGCGTGGAGTGAGTTTCCGCGGATTTTTGCCATGTTCAGCCTGTGAAATCAATATCTCTGAACCATCCTTGTAGTATCGAGCACTTAAAGTATTGGAATATGGGCTGTCTCCGGTATAAAGCGTATAACCGAATCCGTTACCCTTGATTCCGTGTTCCACTTTACGACGCTGATGTCCTTCCCAAAGGCGGTCAGAAATCGTATAGACATCTTCGCTCTTTTTGAATTTTGATACATCTTCGAGAATATCGCCAAGTCGTGTCTGGCTTTTCGGAGGAACCGGCCAACTAAAAAGCTCGTCAAAATTACACTCTTCACCAAAGTAATTCTTGTCGAAACCTACAAGGAAAATACGCTCACGGTTCTGTGGCACACCAAAATCTGCAGCACGGAGAACCTTCACATCAACCCAGTAATTTAGTTTTTCCGAAAGTGCCTTTTTAGTTTCATCCGAAAGCTCAACCTCAAGATCAAGCTCCTCATCAAACTCCCCACGCAGAATCTCAAGAATTGTTTTAAGCGTACGACCTTTGTCATGCCCCTGCAGCTGCTTCACGTTCTCAAGCAGAAAAGCTTTAGGCCGTTTTTCAAAGAGAATTCGCTGGATCTCAAAAAACATGGTACCTCGGGTATCCTGAAATCCCTGACGCTTACCGGCCTGTGAAAAAGCCTGACACGGGAATCCCCCCAGTAGAATGTCATGATCAGGAATATCAGCTGCACTGATCTGTGTGATATCACCTGAAGGTAATTCACCAAAATTCGCTGCATAGGTCTTCTGTGCAAATTTGTCCCACTCTGAGCTGAATACGCACTTCCCTTTTAATTGCTGGAATGGTAGACGGATTCCGCCAATACCGGCGAAAAGATCAATAAACGTGAATCTATGCTCTTGGTCTAGACGCTCTCTATATGGAGCTTTATCCGGCAACGCAATAATCTGTTCCCATTTTGCTTTTGTAGGAACATGCTCGCCACTTTCCCAACCTCTGACTGTTCTTTCACCATTCTCTTTCATATCAAGCAACAAAGCGAACTCTTTAAGGGATAACCCCATGTTTTTTCTTTTTTGTCTGATATAAGATGAATCGAGATCAACGTACTTCACAATAACTTATCCGTTTTTTGACCCGGTTATTAAACCATGATAGTCATTAAAGCGCAATCATGATTAACAGGATTTATAATGATCCATACAATAGATGACCTTATTAACCAAATATCTACTTATAAAAGTGGACTGTCCCTTACCCGAGTTCTAGGATGGCCAGCACTAAGATTTTCAAACACGGGACGACGTGGAATAAAAGAGTTTGAAATTTCCCTATTTTCTTTAGAAAAAACATTTATAGATATAAGAAATCATTTCTCAGTATTTGAAAGTATCTCGAATTACGATGAAACTCTTTGGAGAAATGCTTTTGACGATTTTCTGACTGATCCAGTTATTAATGCTCTTTCAAATGTACAGACATTGCCCTTATATTCAGTGATACATAAGGTTTTATGTGCTGTTAATGATCTTGAATATATTGAAAAACAAATGCCTCTTACCGAAGCAAGTCTTAATAATACAATAGAATTTCTAAACCAACAGATACAGCATTATACAGCTAACTTTATCCCGCCTGAAATCACCACAAATACTAAGACCCCGCATACAACAGGTGGCGAAAATATTATCTATTATGGTGCTCCGGGAACTGGGAAAAGTCATGCGATTGATGAGCAAACTAATGACGACAATTCTGTTCGTACAGTATTTCATCCAGAAACCCAATACAGTGATTTCGTAGGGTGTCTGAAACCCTCCATGAATGATGATGGTATTGAATATAGTTTCAAACATGGGCCATTTATTGAAGCACTTGTAAAAGCCTTAAATGATCCGAGTCATCATTATTACCTTATCATTGAAGAAATAAACCGTGCACCTGCCGCTGCTGTTTTTGGAGAACTATTTCAGTTGCTAGACAGAGATCCGGCTGGAAAAAGTAAATATAAAATTGATATCAATGACAGGGATTTATTAGCCTTATTAACCAAAGAACTATCCGTTCCATTACCTACCAATAAACTCTATATTCCAGAAAATCTTAGCTTATACGCAACTATGAACAGTAGTGATCAAGCTGTTATGCCTTTGGATACGGCATTTAAACGCCGCTGGAAATTTGAATACAAACCACTTGATTTTTCCACCTCTCCTTCAGGTAATTTTGAGATCAATACCGAAAATGGAATGCAAACAATTAGTTGGTCCATATTTGCAAAGGCTGTAAATTCGATTCTCTCTAATGATGCAATTCCTGAAGACCGACATCTTGGCCCATGGTTTGTAAATACAGAAGAAATAGCGACTCCGGAAGATGCAAAGAAAGCCCTGACTGGAAAAATCCTGATGTACCTGTGGGACGATATTCTACGCCATAGTGAGCGTTCCGTCCTCTTTCATCAGGATATTAAAACGTTCGGTTCTTTAGTCAAGAAATTTAATGCTGGGGACGTCATTTTTTCAGAAAACTTTGAAAGAAGATTAAACGAAGAAACTGGTCAGTAGAAATTAACAGCGAACGATCAGGAAAAATCAGTTTGAATAATAATCATTACCTACTAGATAGAAACCCTGTAAATGAACTGCCCCCTCCTGTTGCAGAATTTATTCAGGGTCAGGGCCTGTTGAGTTCAATTAATGGCGTGAGAGTCTCATTCTGTGGACTAGTCTCGTATCAAGGCCAAAATTATTTCTTCTTTCCACGTCAATCCAATTTTGCCGATATTAACCAAAATCCTGGCCGTTATTGTTCATTATTGATGCAGGCACTTTTAAAATTTGCTCAGGATTCAAAAACACAGGTCACCAGCCCTGAAGACGGTGCTGATGAGACTGGTTTTGAAAAACTTGAGATGTTCAAATACCTGATTAATGATTTCCAGCAACATGGTATTTTCAAGAACGAAGAAGTTCTTTTACGGAAAAATTCAGGAAAAGCAGACTGGAAAAAAACTATTAACCGGTCCGTTTCTTTCCCAGACAATTCTGGTCACCCTGTTTATCTGGATGTGTACGGAAAACAGAGAACCTCAACCAATTCGGAAATTACTCGCATTCATGCC
>CAVITM010000224.1:0-1822 GCA_963645455.1 Moraxellaceae bacterium
GGCGGATTTCTTGGATATGCAGAGCAGCTTGATTGTTACCATGCATGTGCAGTCGGTAGATCAGGTGAAGGCCATCAAAACTATTAAGCGCAAGATCACCGATTTACAGAAGATGACCATTGAGGAGCAGAAAAAGGCGGTGCGTTCCGGGTACGACATGGAAATTATTCCGTCCGACCTTGCCACCTACGGGGATGAGGCGAAAAAGCTCTTGCAGGATTTGCAGTCCAGAAATGAGCGTATGTTCCTGCTGACCTTCCTGGTGCTCAATGTCGCAGACACCAAACAACAGCTTGATAACAATGTATTCCAGGCAAGCTCCATTGCTCAGAAGTATAACTGCCAGCTGACGTGCCTGGACTTCCGACAGGAAGAGGGACTGATGAGCAGTCTGCCGTTGGGACTTAATCAGGTGGAGATTCAGCGCGATATGACAACCTCCAGCGTTGCCATTTTCGTGCCCTTCACCACACAGGAGCTGTTCCAAAACGGAGGCGGCGCATTGTACTGCGGTATCAATGCTCTGAGCAATAACCTCATTATGGTAGACCGTAAGCTCCTAAAGAACCCGAATGGTCTGATCTTAGGTACGCCCGGTTCCGGTAAGAGCTTTGCCGCAAAGCGTGAGATTGCCAATGTGTTCTTCGTGACCGACGACGATATCATCATCTGCGATCCCGAGTCGGAATACGGCACACTGGTGGAACGGCTCGGCGGTCAGGTCATCAAAATCTCACCCACATCCAGCGATTACATTAACCCCATGGATTTGAACCTCAACTACAGTGACGACGAAAATCCGCTGTCCCTCAAGTCGGACTTCATTCTGTCGCTGTGCGAGCTGATCGTCGGCGGCAAGGAGGGCTTGCAGCCGGTGGAGAAAACCATCATCGACCGCTGTGTGCGCATGGTTTACCGAAAGTATCTGGAGAATCCCGTTCCGGAGAACATGCCGGTACTGGAAGATCTGTACAATGCCCTGCTCACCCAGGACGAGAAGGAAGCGCAGTACATCGCGACGGCGCTGGAAATCTACGTCACCGGTTCTTTGAATGTGTTCAACCATCGCACCAGCATCAACATTGAGAACCGCATTGTCAGCTTCGATATCAAGGAGCTCGGCAAACAGCTGAAGAAAATCGGTATGCTGATCGTGCAGGATGCGGTTTGGAATCGCGTCACAGTCAACCGCGAGGCACACAAATCTACCCGCTACTACATCGACGAGATGCACCTTTTGCTCCGTGAGGAGCAGACGGCGGCGTACACCGTGGAGATCTGGAAGCGCTTCCGTAAATGGGGCGGCATTCCGACCGGTATCACGCAGAACGTGAAAGATCTGCTGTCGTCCAGAGAGGTCGAGAATATCTTTGAAAATTCCGACTATGTTTTCATGCTCAACCAGGCATCGGGCGACCGGCAGATTCTCGCAAAACAGCTCAATATCTCTCCGCATCAGCTCTCGTATGTCACCCACAGCGGTGAAGGCGAAGGGCTGCTTTTTTATGGCAGCACGATTCTGCCGTTCGTAGACAGGTTCCCGAAGGACACCGAGCTCTACCGAATCATCACAACCAAACCTCAAGAGCAGGCCGGATAAGGAAAGGACGGAAAGACACATGGAAAACAAGATGGAAACCTTCAGCAGCAAGGAATTTGGAAGCGTCCGCATTATTGAGGAGGGCAGCAAATACCTCTTCTGTGGCGCTGATGTAGCAAAAGCGCTGGGATATGCCCGTCCCAGTAAAGCTGTCATGGATCACTGCAAGGGTGTCCTAAAACGGGATACCCTTACGAATGGCGGTATCCAGTCGCTTTCCTA
>CAVITM010000224.1:1937-3445 GCA_963645455.1 Moraxellaceae bacterium
TACATGACCGACAGTCTGTTGGAACAGGCTGCAAACAATGCTGATGTTGCGGCGCAGGTGGCAAAGGCTCTTTACGAGGAGCGCAGCCTCAACAAGAAACTGGCTGGACAGCTTGCTCTTACAGAAGCGCAGCTAACAACAGCGCTTCCCAAGGTGGCATATTATGACGCACTGGTTGCCTGCCCAAACTGCACCGGTGTTCGTCTGACGGCCAAGGAACTGGGCGTTCCTCAGAGCATGTTTACTGCCTACCTTGTCCGGAAGAAATACGCTTATTACGACGAGAGTGGCAAGATGCATCCATATGCTCTGCCGTATCGCAACGGGCTGTTCGTTGTCCGAGAGTTTGTCGCAAAGAATGGGCACAACGGCACACAGATGCTGGTGACGCCCAAGGGCAGACAGCTGTTCCAGACGGAGCTGGCTGAAATCATCGGCTGAGAGAAAATCCCCTAAGAAAAGAGGTGATGCAAATGGCAAAACGAGCGCCCCGGCTCCTGTTCACCGAGGATGAAATGGATACGCCGGAGCTTCAAAAGCCTATTGAGAAGGCTGAGAAAGCCCAGAAAAAGCTCACAAAGGCTGAGGCGAAAATCCCAAAGAAGAAAATCGTACAGAAACAGCGCGTCTATGACCCGAAGGAAAATCAGGTCGTGACGCGCCTTGTTTTTGAGGAAACCGAGAAAAAGCGGCCTTCCAAGCTGTCTCATGCAGTGAAATCATCGCCAATCAATGCGGTATCTGCTGTTTCGCACAGTGTGCTGTCCGAGGATTCTGGAGACAGTACATCTGCCTCCGTATCCCATGAGGTGATTGGAAGTGTCGAGGGCAGCGCCCGCACGGTGGAGTCGGTGCATCGAACATTAAAGGACAGACCCTATGCCAGAGCATTAAAGGCAGAACGGGCCGCTGATCGTGCCAATCTGAAGGCACTTTATAAGGAAGCGGAGATCAAGAACCCGGAATGGGGCGCAAGCCCCATTTCCCGTTTTCAGCAGAAGCGCGCGATTAAGAAAGCCTATGCCGAGGCGAAGGCCGGAAAAGCTGTAGACAACACCGTCAAGGCATCCGAGGTTGCGGCAAAGGCAGTCAGGAAATCCGGCGAGACTACATCCAAGGTCACGCAGTTCATTGCGCAAAACAAGAAAGGCTTTATCATCATCGGCATTATCGGCGTGATGTTTCTGCTGTGTTCCAGCTTTCTTTCCAGCTGTTCTTTGATGATGAGCTCCATGACATCCTCCGGCGTGATGACCACCTACCCAAGTGAGGATTCGGATATGCTTGCCGCAGAAGCGCAGTACAAGGAGCTGGAAGATGAGCTTCAGGAGTATCTGGATAACTACGAAAGCACCCATGATTACGACGAATATCACTTTGAACTGGATGAGATCGAGCATGACCCGTATGTGCTTATCTCTATTATCACTGCCATGCAGGAAGGCGGCTGGAAGATTGATGATGTCGGAGACCTGATACAGACGCTCTTTGACAAGCAGTACATTCTC
>CAVITM010000225.1:0-3432 GCA_963645455.1 Moraxellaceae bacterium
TTCGTGTTCCATGTGTTCCAGGCATGGAAAACAACGGATTTCAGAAACAGGATGGCCTGCGGCGTTCTCTTTGGAGAGCCTGCAGGCTGTTTTTCATGCCCTAACGATGGGGGTTGAATTTTCCGGTAGTGAGTGAGGGAGATAGTATCAGACCTGTCCCTCGGAAGGAGCTAACGAACTATGACGGACAGTCAGAAGCAGCAGATTATGCGTTTGAGAGCTGCCGGAGACGGCTATGGAAGAATTGCGCAGAAAGTCGGCATATCGGTAAACACGGTGAAGTCCTTTTGCCGCAGAAATAAGATTGATGAAGAAACATCTTTAGAGCAAATCACGGAGTTCACAGGTGAAACAACCTATTGTGAGAACTGTGGGAAAGAAATAAGGCAGATAGCAAAGCGGAAGAAGAAACGCTTCTGCTGCGACAAGTGCCGAAATGCCTGGTGGAACAGTCATCTTGATCTTGTAAAACGCAAAGCCGTCTATGATTTCAAATGTCCCAACTGCGGCAGAGAATTTCAAATCTATGGGGATAAGCGCAGAAAGTATTGCAGCCATGAATGCTTCCTTGCGGATCGGTTCAAAGGCGGTGGTATTCATGAGTAAGGAAGAACTGAGAAATGAAAAGCTCTACCAAACTACCATGCATATGGTCAAAAAGCTCTTTGAAGACGGCGCAATCACAGAGAAAGAGTATCGTCAGATTGATACAATTTTCCTTGAGAAATACAAGCCTGTTTTCGGCACATTATTATCGGATATTTCGTTGACTTCCGGGGCGTAAAGAGTGATGTATAGTGTCGGAAAGGAGCGATTTCATGGCTAAAATTACGAAGGTCGAGCAGGCTGTGCCGACCATAAAAACAAAGAAAAAAGTGGCCGCCTATGCCCGTGTCTCAATGGAATCAGAGCGCATGAACCATTCCCTCTCCGCGCAAATCAGCTACTACAGTTCCCTGATACAGAAAAATCCAGACTGGCAGTACGCTGGGGTGTTCGCTGACGATGGCATTTCCGGTACGAGCATAGAGAAGCGTGATGAGTTCAAACGCATGATTACCGCTGCGGAAAACGGAGATATCGACATCATTCTTACAAAATCAATTCAGCGGTTTGCCCGCAACACAGTGGATTTGCTGGAAACGGTGCGACACTTGAAGGATATCGGCGTGGAGGTGCGTTTTGAAAAGGAACACATCAATTCCATGAGCGGTGACGGCGAGTTGATGCTGACCATCCTTGCGTCCTTCGCGCAGGAAGAAAGCCGCAGCCTTTCGGAGAACTGCAAATGGGGTATCAGAAAGCGCTTTGAGAAAGGCATACCGAACGGGCACTTTCGAGTATACGGCTACCGCTGGGAGAATGATGAACTGGTTATCGTGCCGGAGGAGGCGGCGGTCGTTAGACGGATATTTCAGAATTTCCTGGATGGCAAGTCGAGACTGGAAACAGAGCGGGAGTTCGCCGCTGAGGGCATTACCACGAGGGACGGATACCGCTGGGTGGATTCCAACATCAAGGTGGTTCTCACGAACGTGACATACACGGGCAACCTTCTCCTGCAGAAGGAGTTCATATCCGATCCCATTTCAAAACAGCGTAAAAAGAATCGGGGGCAGCTTCCGCAGTATTATGTGGAGGATACTCATCCCGCAATCATCGACAAAGCAGTTTTCGACTATGTACAGGAAGAAATTGCACGGTGCAAGGAATTGGGTCCGAGAGCGAACAAGAGCCTGAACCTCACCTGCTTTTCGGGAATGCTGAAGTGTCCGTATTGTGGGCAGAGCTATATGCATAACAAGCGTACCGACCGGGAATTCATGGAGTTTTGGGTCTGCGGTTCGAGGAAGAAAAAGGGCGGCAGATGTCCGGTCGGAGGCAGTATCAACCACGAAAATCTGAAAAAAGCGTGTGCTGAGGTTCTCGAACTGGATGAATTCGATGAGTATGCGTTTTGCGACAAAGTAGACTTCATCAATGTTCCGAAGAGGTCTGTACTTGAGTTCCATCTGAAAAACGGCGCGGTCATTACGAAGGACTGCCCGAATACGGGACATCAGGATTGCTGGACGGCTGAATATAGAGCAAAAACCTCTGAGAAGCGTAGGAAGAAACCAAACGGCAAAGGCTCCTCAGTAATGACGGGGAGAATTAAATGCGTCGGGTGCGGCTGCAATTTTCGCAGAGCTTCACAGCCGTCAGCCACATCGGAAAACGGTAAAGCGTTCTACTGGCGGTGCGCCGAGAGACACGGCTGCGGTACGGTCGGATTGCGTGAGGATGTGCTAAAACCCTTTATAGCGGAGACGCTTGGCATTCCCGAATTTGACGATGCAGAATTTGAAAAACGGGTAGACTACATCAATGTAATTTCCGCATCGGAGATGATTTTCCATCTGAAGGACGGCGGTACAATCAATCGCACATGGGAGCAGCCAAAACGGGTCGGCAGACCCTGGACGGATGAGCAGAGAGCAAAGTTCAAAGAATCCATAAAGGGAACTTATACGCCTGAAAGACGGCGGCAGATGAGCGAACATATGAAACAGGTAAGAAAGGAGCGCGGCGACAAATGGCGCAAAGAAAAGTAAAAGAAATCCCTGCAACAATCAGCCGTTATACAGCGGTGCCGATTAACAGCACGAAAAAACGCCGTGTTGCCGGATACGCTCGTGTTTCAACTGGCCATGAGGATCAGGCTACAAGCTACGAGGCGCAGGTCGATTATTACACCAATTATATCAAGAGCCGGGACGATTGGGAGTTTGTTGCAATCTACACGGATGAAGGTATCTCGGCGACAAACACAAAAAAAACGTGAGGGCTTTAAAACGATGATTTCCGATGCGCTTGCCGGAAAAATCGACATGATCATCACAAAATCCATCAGCCGATTTGCTCGAAACACGCTGGACTGCCTGAAATACATCCGGCAGCTCAAGGACAGAAGCATTCCGGTTTTCTTTGAAAAAGAGTCGATCAATACAATGGATGCCAAGGGCGAGGTTCTGATCACCATTATGGCTTCGCTAGCCCAGCAAGAAAGTCAGTCCCTGAGTCAGAATGTAAAGCTGGGGCTGCAGTTTCGTTATCAGAACGGGAAGGTGCAGGTTAACCACAATCGCTTTCTCGGCTATACTAAGGACGCGGAAGGCAATCTGGTCATCGACCCGGTGCAGGCCGAGGTGGTCAAGCGCATTTACCGTGAATACCTCGAGGGTTACAGCATGGACAAGATTGCCGCCGGTCTGGAGGCTGATGGCATTCTAACCGGCGCTGGCAAGACAAAATGGTGGACCAGCACCATCAACAAGATTCTTCGAAATGAAAAATACATCGGTGATGCCCTTCTTCAGAAGACCTACACCACAGACTTCCTAAATAAAACCAGAGTCAAGAACAATGGCATCATGCCACAGTACTATGTGG
>CAVITM010000226.1:0-3431 GCA_963645455.1 Moraxellaceae bacterium
CTTACCGACTGTGGTCGGCTGTGCCGGCTGGAAATGGGTGAATGCCAGTGTCGGCAGTGCCTTGTAGCGGTCTGCAAACTTTGCCAGCTCTGCCAAAACATTGAGCAGCTTTTTACGAACCAGCTTTAATGCCTCTGACATAATAATGATATCGGTATTGTCTCCCACATAGCAGGAGGTGGCGCCCAGATGAATGATACCCTTTGCCTTGGGGCACTGCTGTCCGTATGCATAGACATGACTCATCACATCGTGACGTACAAGCTTTTCACGCTCTCTGGCCACATCGTAGTTGATGTCATCCTTGTGTGCCTTTAATTCATCGATCTGCTCCTGGGTAATATCCAGACCCAGCTCCTTTTCTGTCTCTGCCAGCGCGATCCAAAGTCTGCGCCAGGTGCGAAACTTCATATCCTGTGAAAAAATATACTGCATTTCCTTGCTGGCATAACGCTCAGACAGCGGACTGGTATAGGTATCTGTACTCATGTTTTTCTCCCTTATTGAATGTATTCGCCGCGTATATCCTCCGTCGGAGGTGTCAGCGGATAGTTGCCCGTAAAGCAGCCCTTGCAGATAGAAAGTCCGTCCACCATCTGCTCTAACCGGTCAATGGCAAGATAACCCAGACTGTCTGCACCGATCAGCTCCCGGATCTCCTCGATGGAACGGTTGTAAGCCATCAGCTGCTCCCTGACCGGAATATCCGTGCCAAAATAGCAGGGCCACAGGAACGGCGGTGAGCTGATGCGCACATGGACTTCCTTTGCGCCTGCCTCCCGAAGCATATTCACAATGCGGTGGGATGTGGTGCCCCGGACAATGGAATCATCGATCATGATCACCCGCTTGCCTGCCACAGCTTCTCCCAGGGCATTTAGTTTGATGGCAACGCTGCTCTCCCTGCTGCTCTGTGCCGGCTTGATAAAGGTACGACCCACATAGCCATTTTTGACAAATGCCATGCCATAGGGAATGCCACTCTCCATGGAATAACCCATGGCAGCTACATTGCCGGACTCCGGTACGCCCACCACAAGGTCTGCATCCACCGGAGAATCCTGAGCCAGAAAACGACCTGCCTTGATTCTGGCTGCGTAGACGCTCTTGCCGTCGATGCGACTGTCCGGTCTGGCAAAATAAATATACTCAAAGATACATCTCGCATGGGCTTCCTTGGGAAGGCAAAGGGTGCGATCCGACTGGATGCCGTATTCCGGAGAGATGGTAACCACCTCTCCCGGCTCCACATCCCTCACATATTCTGCACCCAGAGTCTCCAGGGCGCAGGTCTCGCTGGCCAGCATATAAGCATTGTCACGTTTGCCGATGACAAGGGGTCTGAAGCCAAAGGGATCACGGGCACCGATAAGCTTTCGCGGACTCATTACTACCAGCGCATAGGCGCCGCGAATCCGCATAGCGCTTTTTCGCACCGCTTCCTCGACGGTCTTGGCATGGAGCCGCTCTCTGGCAATCAGATAAGCGATCACTTCGGAATCAATGGTAGTCTGGAAGATGGCACCTGTATAGGCCAGCTCCTCCCGCAGCTCATTTGCATTGATCAGATTGCCGTTGTGCGCCAGTCCCAGTGTGCCCTTGACATAATTGAGCACCAGGGGCTGTGCATTCTCCCGTGTGGAAGCGCCTGCTGTGGAATAACGCACATGTCCGACGCCGATGTCTCCCTTCAGGCGCTGCAGTGTCTCCGGTGTAAATACCTCATTGACAAGCCCCATATCCTTGTGGGTCAGTACCTTTCCCTTAGGGCCCTTTGTGTCACTGACGGCGATACCGCAGCTCTCCTGCCCGCGGTGCTGCAGGGAAAACAGACCATAATAGATGGAAGGAGCTACATCCCCGCCATCAAAATCATACATGCCAAAGACACCGCATTCCTCGTGCAGCTCATCAGCTGCCATTTGTTTTCTTTCCGGCTGAATATTCATGTTATTTCTCCAATTACTCTCAGCTTAACGTGTAAAGGGTGTCCCGGTCAAAAGCTCATAGGCTTCCTTATATTTTTCAATTGTTTTATTTACCACCTCATCCGGAAGAAGGAAATCATTGTCCGGATTGCTCTTTAACCAGTCTCTGACAAACTGCTTGTCAAAGGACGGCTGTGAATGTCCCGGCTCGTAACCTTCTACCGGCCAGAAACGGGAGCTGTCAGGAGTGAGCATCTCATCTGCCAGAACAACTGTGCCATTCTCATCCAGACCAAACTCAAACTTTGTATCTGCGATAATGATGCCCCGCTCTCTCGCATAGTCTGCACATTTTTTATACAGTGCCAGAGTCGCATCCTTGATGGCTGTGGCATATTCCTCACCCTTACCCGGATAGAGCTTTTCTAAAATATCCACGCTCTGTTCAAAGGTAATATGCTCATCGTGATCTCCCAGATCAGCCTTTGTGGTAGGTGTATAGATAGGCTCAGGAAGCTGGTCGGATTCTTTTAATCCTTCCGGCAGTGCAATACCGCAGACGGTTCCGTTTTTCTGGTAGCTCTCCCAGCCGCTGCCTGTGATATAACCTCTCACGATGCACTCGATGGGCAGCATGGACAGCTTCTTGCACAGGGTGCTGTTGCCGCAATACCGGGGCTGACGGAAAAATTCCGGCATATCGGCAGGATCTACGGAGATCAGGTGATTGGCAATCACATCCTTGGTATAGTCAAACCAGAACCTGGACATCTGTGTTAAAATGGCACCCTTGTCCGTGATCTTATTTTTCAAAATATGGTCAAAAGCAGAGATACGGTCTGTGGCAACAAGGATCAGGGTGTCTCCATTGTCATAGACCTCTCTGACCTTTCCTTCTTTCATGGGCTGATACTCTTTCATTATATTCTCCTCCAGTGTTTTATTTTTTAATCAGTAAAGACTTTCCGGTCATCTCTGCAGGCTGCGCAAGATCCATGATCTGCAGCAGTGTGGGTGCAATGTCTGCCAGGCATCCGCCCTCACGCAGCGTATAAGACTCATCGTAATTGTAGAGAATAAAAGGAACAGGATTGGTAGTATGTGCGGTATGAGGCTTGCCTGTTTCGTAATCAATCATCTTCTCAGCATTGCCGTGGTCTGCACAGATAAACAAAACGCCATCCACTTCCTTCACGGCGCGCACAGCATCACCTACCAGGGAATCTACCCGCTCCACTGCCTTTACAGCTGCATCGATCACACCGGTATGACCTACCATATCGGGATTAGCAAAATTGATGATGATCACATCGTATTTATCAGACTTGATAGCCTCCACCAAATCCATGCCTACCTCCGGAGCGCTCATCTCAGGCTTCAGATCATAGGTAGCCACATCCTTGGGGGAATTAACCAGGATACGTGCCTCATCGATATTGGGTTCCTCAACACCACCGTTAAAGAAGAAAGTCACATGGGCATATTTTTCGGTCTCTGCCAGAC
>CAVITM010000227.1:0-3430 GCA_963645455.1 Moraxellaceae bacterium
AATGTATATATCGGAGAAACAAAAAAGAGCACCATTATCTGTAACGGGCTGGAAAATTCTTTAAAAACAGCGGAAGAATGGAAGCGTTATTCAGTAGAATTTAAAGCTTATGGAACAGAAGCTTTAACCTTTCAGTTCCTTGGAAATGGGAAAGCAAAACTTCTTGAACTTGAATTTGAGCAGGAGTCTATAAAAATGTAAAAAATATCGAATTTTGTTGACAAGTCCCCACACTTTTGATGATCTTGACTCAAGCTGGAAGAGCTGTACGAAGGGGCGCACCCTCTATACCTACCTATTGGCAGGTATGGGGGGTGCGTTTTTTCTGTAGGAAAAGTGCGGCTCCGGAAAGTCGTTTTACACCGCAGGGCATTCATATCATACTCCAGGGAGATTTTGCCTTTAAAAAGAGGATCAGACAGTATCAGCAGAAAACATCTATCAATTTCTCTTATATTTTGATAAAATGTAATCGATGAGTACACGACTCTCCGGTGCGGTCACCGGGAGGAATGAGATGTGTGCCAATTCCGGATTGTAGGAAGGATGGATGAGATCATGAACTTGCCGCGATTTTTGGACTATGTTGATGACAAAACGCAAAAGATGACACATGAAGAACTGGAAATGTTTATTCATGAGTTTGCAAGAAAATTATCAGAAAATAAGCGGGATGGATTCATTGCTTTAATTGATAGCCTTTGTGTCGCTGATGAGGGTCATGCGTTTCATAAAGAAGAAAGCGACGGAAAGAACCAAGTAATTGAACAGATTAATCAAATCATTCCAAAACTGGAAGAAATAAACAGCGGAGCTGTTTGCTTGGACAGTGAGTACAATGAGGAATGGGATGACTGGTATAATAGTGACGATGAAGTAATATTGTTTTCTGACCCTGAGGATCTGTTGTATGATGTCAGAGAGGCGATCAACCTGATTCATCAATGCATAGATATGGAATTATTTGAAGAGGGTTATAAACTGTCCGAGACAGTTTCGTATTTAGAAATATCGTCAGAGGGCGATTATAATGATTATGACGGAGCACCGTTAGGGATTGAAGACTTATTTGAACAGGATCTTATATCGGGAAATTTTGATGATTATGTAAAAGAGACGATCTATCTTGCATATTTAGGGAATCCGCTCAATAACAGAGCAGAAGAGATTTATGATCTGTTTGACCACATTTCCGGAACCAGGGTAAAACTAGAGGATATCTTGAAGATGGGCAATCATGAGCTTCCGGAATTTGATGATTTTTTGCATTCATGGATCGAGTATCTTGGTATGCAGAAATCACGATGCGCCTCTGAACTTTTGAAAGAAGCACAATCAATGCTTCGGGATGAGTTTACGCAACTGGAATACGCAAGGAAGTATGTAGATGTGCATCCGGAACTATATCTGCAGGTTTTGCAAATGCAAACGAAAGCCGGTGAGGAAAACGAAAGGCTGGCTGTGGGACTGGAGGCAATGGATGCAGTATCTGTTGAACTGAAAGTAAGAAGTCAGATTGCATTATGGACTGCTTATTACGCAAATAAATTGTGCAAATTTGATGTTAGCGAAAAATGCTGGATTGAGGCGCTAAGATCCGATCCGTCAATTATCAACTATATCCGAATAAAGTTTCTTCCGTGGGATGCGGAGCAGTATAGTGACAAAGTCTGGAATATTGTAAGATCAGCCTTTGAAGAAAAGCAAATTTCAGAAAACGATTATTGTGTTGTTTTGTTTTTTGAGAAGCGTTTTGATGAGATGGAAAAGCTTGGAATGTCTGTGAAAAAGAATTTGGGCTGGTCCTTCACATTTATGAAAGAGGGCTTGGCATTGCTCTTATTGCTTATGTATCGGGGAGATCATATATGTTCGGCGGGCATGAGATCAATGCTGGAGAAAGCTCTGTATGCCTGCCATTTCAAAAAAGAAATCTTGTATTTCGGAACAGATGAGAGCAGTGATAAATCAGATGAGGATATTTTTTACGATTTATTTGAAAAATGGAAAGCCACGGTATCTTTTTCCGAGGACCAGGTAAATCAATGGATGACAAAGATCGATCACTGGATCAGAAGAAGAGTCACTGGCATTATGGGTGCCAACAAGAGAAATTATTACGGAGAATGTGCTTCCTATATTGCAGCATTGGGTGAAGTTTTGGAATCACAGGGCCAGGCACATGCGAAGGCAAATATAATGGAAAAGTACAGGCTCGAGTATTCCAGAAGAAGAGCTTTTCATGAAGCATTAAGAGGGTATGGCATGAAGAAGTGATGCATCGGCACCTGTTGGGTTAGTACATAGATCACCGCACAAAATGCCCAGGACGGAGAATGGTCCGGGATTTTGCGGGCTGGGGGTAAGACACATGAAAAAGTTAAAAAATGTCCTGAAAAGATGCAGCTGTTTGATGCTGGTGATAGCGACAGTGATGGCCACGATAACGCATGTCACTGCCCATGTGATAGAAAAAGAGAGCAAAGTCGTTCATGTAGGTCTGTTTGAAGATACTTACAATAAGATCAATGAGGATGGCGAGCTGTATGGGTATGGCTTTGAATACATCAATAAGATTGCAGGATATGCAGGCTGGACCATAGAGTATGTGGAAGCGGACTGGTATACCTGCTTCGACAAGCTGGAAAGCGGAGAGATCGATATCCTCAATGGCATTTCCTACACAGAGGAGCGTGCCGAAGATATGCTGTTTTCTTCACTGCCCATGTCGGATGAGCGCTACTATCTGTTTGTGGACACACGGAATATTACGATCTCTCCTTCCGATGTGGAATCCATCGATGGAAAGACTGTCGGTGTCATGGAAGGCGCCATTCCGGAAGACGTATTAAATACCTGGGAAGCAAACAACGGCATCTCCACCGTGCATACAAATATTACCACGGCAGAAGATGTTTTGGAAAATCTGGAAGCAGGCAAGATGGACTGCTTTTTGTCCGTAGAAGAGATCTGGGATCAGGACTATATCCTGCCGGTGATGTATATCGGAAGCTCGGATGTCTATTTTGCAATCAATAAAGACCGCACGGATTTGAAAGAGGATCTGGATAGTGCCATGAGCCGCATTACCAATGATGATCCCTTCTATACCGACAATCTCTACAAGCAGTTTTTCTCGGCACCCACTGCAGCTCTGGTTTCGGATGATGAGAAGGACTGGCTGGAGGAGCACGGCACCATCCGCATCGGTTATGTAGCCGACGATGAGAATGTCAGCAGCGAAAATAAAAATACCGGTACACTTAGCGGTGTGATCAATGATTATATTACATATGCAGGTGACTGCCTCACCGATACGACCCTGGATTTTGAGGCAAGGGAATATGACTCACTGGAAGAAGAGATCGAGGCGCTGCATAACGGTGAGATCGATATGATTTTTAAGGTGCCTCATAACATGTATTATGCA
>CAVITM010000228.1:0-3420 GCA_963645455.1 Moraxellaceae bacterium
GATTACAGCAGTTCTGTTGAAAAAGCGCAGGTAGTATTAGCCGGATTTGGAAAAACAGACACATTACAGCCGGGAGAATCCATGACACAGGAAATTCGTGTGCAGAGAGATTATATTACTTCTTATGATTATAAAGATGCGCAGTGTTACATCTTAGATGCAGGAGATTACCATTTCTATCTGTCAGATGATTCCCACAGCTGGGCATCCATCGACCAGAACGATACCTCCAAATGCTATACATGGAATCTTGCATCAAAGATTGAGTTCAAAGAGGGAGGAGAAGGCGAAGAGACCAAGAGACATGATGATGTAGTCACAGCAGAAAACAGATTTGATGACGAACTGAACTGGAAGTTCAAAGAATACGATGAAAATACAGTTGGAAGCGGTTATGCTACAAACTTTACACGTGCGAACTTCAAGGATTCTTTCCCGACATCACCGGTAGACGGAGATCTTGTGGCAAGTGACAGCGTGATCGATTGTTTAAGAACTTATAAACCGGATCAGGGAGATGCATATCCGATTGATTATGGCATTACGGAAACACCGGTGACAGATCAGGATGCTGGCATCCAGCTGATCGATATGAGAGGTGTGGATTATGATGATCCACTGTGGGATACTTTTATCCAGCAGTTATCAGCAGATGAACTGATTGTTTCCTATGGTGGCGGTGGCTGGACAGAGTATCCGGTAGAGGAATATGGTATTCCGTATGCATATGGATGTGACGGACCGGCAGGTCTTTACAGCTTTGTATTAACAGGTGTGGACTCCTATTATCCGCATACTTCAGAAGTTACGTTAACAGCAACCTGGAATACAGAGCTTGCTGATAAATACGGAGATGCGCTCGCAGAGGAGGCGCAGGTTCAGAGAACCGTTACCAATGCAGAAGCATCTGTCACATATCTTTTTGGACCGGGAGCAGATACACACAGAAGTGCATTCGGTGGACGTAATTATGAATATTACTCAGAAGATGGACTGCTTGGAGGAAAAATATGTGCAGCAGAGACATCAGCAGCTGCTGAAAAAGGTCTCGTTACACTTGTAAAACACTGCGCACTGAATGAGCAGGAGACAGCAAGACAGGGAGCGAATGGTTCTGGCTCGAATGCAACTTATACATCCTGGGTAAATGAGCAGGCACTCCGTGAAATCTACATGAGACCATGGGAAATCTATGCAAAAGAAGCAAAGATGGATGTAAATTATTATGAGAAAAATGATGCAGGGGAATACGAACTTGCAACAAAGGAACTTTCTGCTGCACAGGCGATTATGACATCTTACAATCGAATCGGAGGTATCTGGTCAGGTGCAAGTGAAATCGTATATGGAATCTTACGGGAAGAGTGCGGATTCACAGGAACTTCTTACACAGATGCAGGTGGAACAATTGACGGATATATGAATACAGATTATGGTCTTCATACACTGGGAACAGATGTATGCCTGTTGCCGAACCAGTCACCTGAGAAGACGTTACAGAGCTGCTTAAGAGATAAAGACAGTGATACTACGATCTATTGTCTGCAGCAGGCAGCCCACAGAAGATTATACAATATGGTGAACAGTAATGCGGTTCTTGGGCTGACACCAGGTTCTGTTACGGAGTATACGGCAGCACCATGGCAGACCGGATTGAAAATTGCATGGGTGATCGTTGTGATCTTTGAGATCCTCGGAGCAGCGGCAATTTATATGAAATGGAGAAAACCTGCAAAGAAACAGTCTTAAAATGGGAGCATAATATGGAGAAGCAGGTATATAATCCTTATCTGCCAGAATGGGAATACGTCCCGGATGGAGAGCCTCACGTATTTGGGGACAGAGTATATGTCTATGGCTCCCATGACCGGTTCGGGGCACCAATCTTCTGCGTCGATGATTACGTGTGCTGGTCAGCACCTGTTGATGATCTGTCTGACTGGAAATATGAAGGAGTCATTTATAAAAAAAAGCAGGATCCGGCAAACTGGAGCGGACTGCGCTGCCTATATGCGCCAGATGTGACAGTTGGAGCGGATGGAAGATACTATCTTTACTATGCCTTTGATTTTATGGGACGGATGGGAGTCGCTGTATGCGATTCCCCGGCCGGACCGTATGAATTTTACGGACATGTAAAATATGCAGATGGGCACATTTGGGGAACGAGAAGCGGAGAACCTTTTCCGTTCGATCCGGGTGTATTTATGGATACAGATGGAAGTGTTTATCTATATTCGGGGTTTGCCACAAAAGTACCATTTGCAGCTTCGAGATTCCACAATCTGTCAAATGATGGAGGTGTTGTCCTGCAGCTGGAACAGGATATGCTTACCATAAAGGCAGAACCAAAACTTTTGTTTCCGAGGAAAGGAAAAAAAGGGGCATTCGAAAATCATGCATTTTTTGAGGCAAGCTCGATTCGGAAAGTTGGGGATAACTATTGCTTTGTATATTCTTCCGAACACAACCACGAATTGTGCTATGCTATGTCAGACAGTCCGATGGGACCATTTACCTATGGTGGGACGCTGGTTGATATTGGAGATATTTTTCTCAATGACAGTATTACAGAAAAACATGCGAAGAATTATCTTGGCAACACGCATGGAGGATTGCTTCAGATAGAAGATAACTGGTATATTTTTTATCACAGGCAGACGAACAGAAACTCTTATGCAAGACAGGCATGCGCAGAAAAACTGGAACGGACACCGGACGGAGGCTTTAAACAGGCTGAGATGACAAGCTGTGGACTGAACGGAAGACCGTTGAATGGACTCGGAAGATACGAAGCGCGCATTGCGTGTAATCTGTGGATGCAAAACGGAACGGCAAGGTATGACAGAGCTTTTAACAGGATACGGTTGAAAGATCATCCGTACTTCACACAGTCCCGGGGAATTCAGGATATGCGTCCGGAACAGTATATTGCAAATATGCGGGATGGTGCGGTTGCCGGTTTCAAGTATTTTATGTTTAAAGATACAGACTCTCTGACCGTGGAGGTGAGGGGGAAAGCAGAAGGAAGAATAGAAGTTTCAACGGAGGCGGATTTTAGTATTATAAATGCAGAGATACCAGTTCATATTCGTAGCACGAAAAAAGAGAAATTCTCTGGAAGCCTGCATGATGTGGACGGATGCAGGGCATTTTATTTCCGGTACACAGGCAGTGGGGCTATAGATTTTTTCGCCTTTGAATTGCAGAAAAGTGGGGTGAAAAAATGAAAAAATGGATAAGTGAGCATCCGGATTTATGGGAGTTCCTATTATTCAATCTTCTTGCAAACTGTGCGACTGTAACCAATTTTGTGATTATGTGGATTGGTACCGGATTTTTGTTTAAAAATTTATGCACTACACCATTTCATTTCTGGGTTTTCGATTATACAACGGAAGAGAGCCTTATGCTTGGTGG
>CAVITM010000229.1:0-3418 GCA_963645455.1 Moraxellaceae bacterium
GCCTGACGGATGCCATGCCGGAGGCATCATTTATCGCCTGCTGCGACGCAGAAGGCGCTGTAACCGCTGACGGATTGCGTGAGGCGGCGGCTACCGCCAAAGCGCATTCGGTTGCCGTAGTCGTAGCCGGACTGCCTGATGCTTATGAATCAGAGGCGGTAGACCGGGAGCATATGGGTCTGCCGGAGGGGCACAATCGCATGATCGATGCCGTTGCTCAGGCCAATCCAAACACGGTGGTCGTCCTGCTCGGCGGAAGTCCCATGGAGCTTCCCTGGGCCGACAAGGTCAAGGCAATTCTATACATGGGTCTGTCCGGACAGGCCGGAGGACAAGCCGCAGCGAATCTTTTAACAGGCCGTGTCAATCCTTCCGGCAAGCTCACGGAAACATGGCCGCTGTCTTATGCCGATGTCGTCTCTAAGGAGACCTTTGGAAGACGCAATGTGGAATATCGTGAGGGCATCTATGTTGGCTACCGCTATTATGACAAAGCGAATAAGTCGGTTCGCTATCCCTTCGGGTACGGCCTGTCCTATACCTCATTTACATACAGCGATTTGCTCATAGACGGGCGAACCGTTCGATTCAATATTACCAACTCCGGTGCGGTAAGCGGCTCTGAGGTCGCGCAGCTGTACATTTTGCCGCCGGAGACGGTTCTGCATCGTCCACGCAGGGAGCTGAAGGGCTTTTCCAAGATTTATCTAATGCCGGGTGAAACCAAAACGATAGAAATGGAGCTGAATGACCGCAGCTTTTCCGTTTGGTCGGATGGTTGGAAAATACCGGGCGGCACCTATACCGTGCAGATCGGCGCATCCAGTAGGGATATTCGCTTGCAAACAAAGATCGAGCTGGATGGAGAAGCTGTCCCGATTCCGGAATGGCAGCCAGGAAGCTGGTATGAGACCCTAAGAGGGCTGCCCGACCGGGAAGAATGGGAGCGCCTGATGGGGCATCCGGTGGTCATTGTGCCTGAACCCCGAAAAGGACAGTTTACAATGGACAACTCCTGCTTTGAGATGAAGGGCGGCTCCTTCATTATGAAGATTCAATATAAAGTCACTGAGCACATTATTGCAAAGGACTTTGGAGGAAAAAAGGATCTGTCCAATCCTGCATACCGTATGATGCTCATTTCAGCGGTGGATTGCCCCCTCCGCGCCTCTGTTATCAACAGCACGGGGCTGATGAGCGATTCTTTGGGGCGTGGTCTTCTCTTGATGGCAAACGGTCATATACTGAAAGGCTTAAAGCAGATCTGTTTTCCTGCGAAAGAACATAACACAAGAAAAGAGGAAGATGAGCGATGAAAGCGATGAAAAATCCGCGATTATTTGAAAGCCAACTTCTCAAAAGCAAGGTACACTCTCAAGATGTCTGCGCATCCGAAAAATGGCTTGGGTATCTTTTAGGCCCCGCGGGAGCTCTGCTGCTCAATGCGGTACTGGCCACTTATCTGAATGTCTACTATACGGATGTACTGAAGCTGACCTCTCTTTGGGGCGGTGCGTTCCTCGTCGTTTTTCCCATCGTATCCAAAATCATTGACGCAATCACCAACGTTGTCATGGGCTATATCATTGACCGCACCCATACGCCGGAGGGCAAGGCCCGCCCGTGGCTGCTGCTGAGTGCTCCGCTGCTGGCTGTTACAGGCATCTTGCTGTTTACGGTGCCGACCGGATCCCAAACCGTGCAGGCTGTCTGGGTCATGGTCAGCTACAACCTGTTTTATTCCCTCGCTTATACCATCTTCAACATGAGCCACGGTCTTATGGTGCCGCTGTCCACGCGAAATACCACCCAGCGAGGCGGCCTGTCGGTGTTCAATCAGATCACCACCATTATGATGAGCGGCATTCTGGTGGCGCTGGTGTTCCCCATGGTCATCATGCCCGTGATTGGGGTAGATAAGAGCAAGTGGATCGCACTGATGAGTATGTTGTCCATTCTGGCTTTGCCGCTGACGCTGCTGGAGTACTACTTCACTAAGGAGCGTGTCACGCTGGAGGCTCAAAATGAGGATACTCCTTCTGTTCCTTTTGCAAACCAACTCAAGGCGATTTTTACCGACAAGTATATGCTTATCATCTACGCCTATTTCCTCATTTATGTCATCGGCAGCACCATCAAAAACATCAGCCTGGTCTATTTCTGCAATTACGTGCTCGGTTCCTATAACGATGGCATCACCCAAACGCTGCTCTCTGTAGTCGGCGGTATTCCCATGGGCATCGGGATTTTCGCTGTGTGGCCGCTGGCAAAGAAATTCGGCAAGCGGAATATAACTGCTGTGGGCTTTGTGCTGTACGCCATCGGCAGCGCCATTTGCTGGCTGTTCCCAACCAATATGACCATCATGCTGGTGGGGCAGTTTATCAAAAATATCGGCGGCCTGCCGTGCTCCTATGTGTTCATGGCCTTGTTTGCCGATGTGTTGGATCATGTGGAGTGGAAGTCCGGCTTCCGCTGCGACGGTATCGCCATGAGCGTTTACAACATCATCTCCGTTGCGATGGTGGGCATCTGCACCGGCATATTCAACGGTCTTCTTGCTAAAAGCGGATATATTGCACCGGAGATCATAAATGGTGTGACTGTGGCGGCTGAGCAGACCGCGGCCGCGAAAAGTGCGATCACCTTCGGCTTTGTGGGGCTGGAGGCCATTACCGGAGTTATTTTAGCTGTGCTGCTGATCTTCCTGAATGTGGAGAAGAACATCGACAAGGAGCAGGCGGAGATCAAGGCGCGCAACAGTAGGACGGAGGAATGATGCGCATGAAACATACTTTCAGTGACGACTTTTTGTGGGGAGCTGCTACCTCAGCCGCCCAGATTGAAGGTGCTTGGAACGAAAACGGGCGTACTCCGAGCGGGACAATCCGCCTGTGCGGAAAATAAAATATGGAGAGAATCCCTCTGTCGCCTGTGACCATGTTCACAGATATAAAGAGGATGTCGCTCTGATGAAGGAAATCGGCTTGAAGTCCTATCGCTTCTCCGTCAGTTGGTCACGCGTTATGACGGAGTCAAACAGCGTCAACGAAAAGGGGCTGCAATTCTACAGAGATCTGGTCGATGAGCTCAAAAGCAACGGAATAGAACCGCTTTGTACCCTTTATCATTGGGATATGCCGCTTTGGGTCTATAAACAGGGCGGATTTATGAGTGCGAAAACAATTCAGTATTTTACAGACTATGTGAGGACGGTTGTTGAAGCACTTTCGGATAGAGTTCAATACTTTAATTACCATAAATGAGCCGTCCGTATTTTTCGGTGCAGGCTATGGCAACGGCGCCCGCGCTCCGTTCGAGAAAGCTTTTTATAAGGCTCCATGACTGATGAAGAATATCCTTCTTTGTCATGCAGGAGCTGTCGAAACCATCCGAAAATATGCAAAATGTGAGGCTA
>CAVITM010000230.1:0-629 GCA_963645455.1 Moraxellaceae bacterium
CATTTAGGAATTACCCGTCCCCATATAATATATGGGGAGATCTTTTTCAAGTACCTTCCCAAAAGGTGTAAGTGTGCTTCTTCATCGGGTGTGGAACGATGGAAAGGTATGCTTGAAATTTTTTATAACCAAGTAAACGATTGTGCTCGATGACTGAGCGAACATCAGGAGGAAGAATAATGAAGAGAACTGAAGTACCAGAATTAGAAAAGATGATTCAATACGGCAGAAAGAAATTTGTACGTTACGATGAAGGCGCAAAAATGTATTCCATGGGATTGCATACATTTCAGGAGCTGGCTAAGGATGCCGGAGCCATATATCGCGTTAAACGAATTGTGCTTGTAAATACAGAGCTGATTGATGAATATATGGAGACGTTTCACGAGATATAAGGAAAATATAGGAGTCATCAAAAATATAAAAAAGCAAAATTGGAAAAGCATGAGAACCTCACCACAAATGAAACCTTGTGGTGAGGTAGCAGATATTAGAGTAACTCTGCCATATATAGTGGTAGATGGAAAATTCCATCTTTTTTCATGACATCTTTGGTGTAAAGAATATAGGAATTGCCAATAACGGAAGAAAACTGATTACGGAATTTATTAAGAGAGGAGTGAGAACGA
>CAVITM010000230.1:639-3414 GCA_963645455.1 Moraxellaceae bacterium
TCCATATGGTTCTCACGGTTTTTGTTATCTGATCTGGAGTAAAAATATAAACGATCCCTTTTGTGACGGAGCATTTGAGCAACAACGTTTTCCATCAGCATTCCTTCGTTAATATTCAGTTTATCAAACAGGATGGCCCGATAGAGTTCGTTGTCAGTGAATTTTTCGTCCTTAAAGGTATGGGTAACTAAAAGCCCGGTATCAGCCATATAACATTTCTGTGTTGTATTGTCTGAGCTTAAGGCAAGTCCGACATGCGGATCGGTAGCATTAAAACAGGTATTTACAACCATGGCTTCATTAAGCCAGATAAAAGAATCCTCGTATGTGCGGAATCTGGCCTGTTTTCCCAGGGAAGAAAGTTTGTATTTTTTCTCCTTTTTGGAAAGCTGTCCGGGAATATTGTCAAATATTGCGAACACCTTATCTTCGTACCCTTCAGCAAATTTAGCGACATCATCCCGGTAAAGTTTAAGAATTCGTCGTTTGGCTATATCAGATGCTTCGAAATTTTTGCCTTCCTGGTAGGCAAGAACTGATTGAGGCATTCCGCCAACCAGGATATATTGGCGAAAATCATTCATAATTTTACGATGAAGAGCTGCGCCTAAAGGGGTTTTGGCTTCGAAACAATGCCGGATCAGAGGATAAGTAGCTTCATCACCCATTGCCCAGAGGAACTCTTCAAAGTCTAAAGGAAACATTTCAACATGGTCTTCTTCAGATGGAATGATAATGTCCTGCACATTTTTTTTCAGTCGAATAAGAGATCCGGTTTCAAGATAATCGAATCTGCCATCTGCGACAAGGTATTTAATAAGTTGTCTGGCTCTGGGATACTGCTGAACTTCATCAAAGATAATTAGAGAATCCCGTTTATAAAGAACAGTAGAGTAAAAAGCGGAAAGCTTTGCAAAAAAAAGATCGAAATCAGAAGTATCATTGATAAAAAGGTCCAGGACATCCTTAGGTGCTTTTCCAAAATCAATCAGAATGTAGCTTTTATATTCGGCTTTTGCGAATTCTTCGGCTATATAACTTTTGCCGACGCGCCGTGCGCCATCAATCATCATGGCAGTTGTTCCGTGACTTTTGTTTTTCCAGGAAACAAGGTCGTTGTAAATTTTTCTTTTTAACATATAGTCATCACTCCTTGCAAGTACAGTATTGCCGAAATATAAGATGATTATAACTTTTACTGCACGAAAACGCAAGTTCAGAAAGCTGAAAAATACACGAAAACGCAACCTCAGAACATTGAGAATTGCACGAAAACGCAACTTCAAATAACTTAAAATTGCACGAAAACGCAATATAGCACCCCGGAATGAGGTGTTTATAGAGCCTGACAGGCTACAGAAAATATATGAAACAATGTAACTGTTCAGCACAGGCTGAAGCACTTGCTGCTGAAGCCGTACAAAAACGTATAGTTTGAAAAGATTCGGCGATTTTTAAATGCGACAGCATCGCCGAATCTCGTATCTGTTCAGGTGGTTCTGAACAGATACGAAACAATAAAGTAAAGTGGACATTCCACGAGATGTAAAGAAGAGATAGGAACAGCCAAATGCATAAAATATTTTAAATAATACTTGTTTTAACGGCTCA
The DNA here is from genome assembly GCA_963645455.1 of Moraxellaceae bacterium. Classification (GTDB taxonomy): domain Bacteria; phylum Bacillota; class Clostridia; order Lachnospirales; family Lachnospiraceae; genus W0P33-017. The sequence continues at coordinate 2,251 of CAVITM010000230.1, forward strand.
AAAAAAGTAAGATAAATATACAGGCTGTTCCTCATTTCTTACTTTTAGAGATGAGGTGACAAAATGGCAAAATCAAGAAAAGACAAACGCGGGTATGCGCTTCGTACCGGCGAGAGTCAGAGACCGAATGGCACTTATTCTTACGCTTATACAGACAGCGAGAGTCATCGCCATACAGTCTACGCAAAAACCTTAGCAGAGCTAAGAAAAAAAGAAAGACAGATTATCAGGGACATGGAAGATGGTCTGGATCCTGCGGCGATAGATCGTACCACATTGAACATGCTCTACGACAGCTACATCAGTCAGAAGTTCGATCTGAAGGATACCACGAAGTCCAACTACGTGTATATGTATGATCATTTCGTAAGGGAGACTTTTGGCAGACGAAAGATTGCACAGATCAAATATTCCGATGTAAAGAGATTCTATTACAAGCTTTTGATGGATAAGACCCTGAAACCCAATACTCTGGAGAACATTCACACCCAGCTGCATCCGGCTTTTCAGATGGCAGTGAGGGATGGCCTTTTAAGAACCAATCCGACCGACGGTGTGATGGCAGAGATCAAGAAGGGACGGATGTGGGAGCGGCCACAGCGGCATGCGCTGACGGTTCCCCAGCAGAAGGCATTTACGGAATTTATCACCGATAATAAGGAATTCTGTGGATGGTATCCGATTCTGATCATACTTCTTGGTACAGGAATGCGTATCGGAGAATGCTTAGGACTTCGGTGGGATGATCTGGATTTCGAAAACCGCATTATCAGCGTGAATCACAATCTGACCAACAGACCCGATGAAAAGGGTAACTGCAACAAGCACATTTCCACACCGAAGACAAGATCCGGTGTGCGGACCATTCCTATGATCGATGAAGTATTTGATGCTTTCCTGCGAGAGTATGAGATGCAGAAATGCATGGGTTATGAATCAGAGACCATTGATGATTTTACCAATTTTGTGTTTCTGACCCACGGTGGAAGAGTGGTTGCGGCAGGCAGCGTAAACCGGGCCATCGCCATGATCATCGAATCCTACAACAAGCAGGAGACGAAGGCGGCCAAGGAAGAAAAGAGAGAACCTGTTTTACTTCCACACTTTTCAGCTCACAATCTGCGCCACACATTCTGTACCAGATTTTGTGAGAACGAGACCAAT
>CAVITM010000231.1:0-3401 GCA_963645455.1 Moraxellaceae bacterium
TACTGTTGCCATGGATGATCATTGTGCCGCTGCTCTTGGCTCCGCGGCCCTTGACGTTTGCGTGACCCATGTTATGGCAGGCATTTGTTACCGGAAGCACCAGCCCATCCTCATCAGCTTTCTGGCGATCTGCTCCGAAGATCAGGTGATGCACTGCCTCCGCTGGCTTGCCAGTGAATGCGCAGATATCTTCGTACTTGGTAACAATGTTCTTCATGCCCGCTGGTCTCCATTAGAAAACGCACCACATCCTTATCAGATGCAGTGCGTGAATTAAATCAGATTCGATAGATTGAAACTCATGTAATTGGTCAGCTCATCAAATGCGGATGATGTCGCATCGACCATATCCTTGAACTTGGAATCAGGGAAGGATTCCAGCTGTGAGAAATACATCTCATTCCACTCGCCAGCCGCAACACTGAAGAATCCGTGCTGCCATTGTGCCGCAACCGGTGTGGCTCTCGCTACCTTGTCACCGCTTTCCAATCGTGCCGATACATCGAAACCGGCAAGCTGATTGATGAAGTAGAACGACTGGCTCTTTCCTGCCTGGCCTGGGTCTTGCGGGATTCTTACTTTGATCTGCCCATACACAGCCTTGTCGGCTGCAGCTGTATTCCTGATCAACGTCAGCACGTCACCTGCCGAAAGCCTCTGATTGATTACGTCCAGAATCGCAAAACGCCCGTTCTTGAGCTTTGCCATCAGAACGCCGGCAGTGTATGCCGGATCTCCGTTGGCGTCCTCTGGTGTTGCTGCCAGGTCCCAACCACGGCATACGGAAGCGATGTCTTCTCGAAGAATACTCTCCCTCGGTACAACATTGACCTGGCTTCGCTTGAACATGAGACCAGCCTGGTTTCGGATCTTCCAGTTTCCTTTCAGCAGCCGTTCCTGATCAACCGTCGTTAAGCTGAGCAGGTTGGTCATGTATCCCGGATTCGTCTTCAGCAGCGCTTGGTTATCCGTAACCGATGACGGAATGAATGTGACCGACTTTGCCGCAAAAGGAACAAGCTCCTTGTCCATTCCGCAGTCTTCTGCATACACCAGCGCTTCCTCCTTGGTGTCAAACCAATGAATCACGCCCTGGAATCGAACCATCCAGCGGATCACGCCGGACCTCTCTTTGATCGGATATCCCGTATCCTGGTCAATCCACCAGTCGATGAACTTAGCAACCCACGAATCTGCATCCGGATTGCATGTAGCTCTGACATACGGAACAACGCCGCAGGTCGATCTGTTACGGGACAGCATATAGAAGAACTGATACTCGCTGAAATGGCACAGCTCATCGAACTCAATCAAACAGATCTGTGAGCCCTGCCAGCTGTCGCAGTCATCGTTGCTCGTCAAATGTGAAAACGTGACCGATGCGCCGCTTTTGAATATCCATTGCAGCGTCGGTGTCTTTCTGGCCGTTGCCCCGTCTACATAGGAATAAATGCTTCTAGCCGTATCCCACAATCCTCCGGGATCTGTGATCTGCTTTCCTACGTGTCGAAGAACCAGTGCGTTGAAGTTCGGGTTGTTGATGTGACGCAACGGCTCTAACAGCTCAGCGTATGTTTTCCCGCCGGTTAGCCTCCCGCTGCACCGCCATAGACGCAGATGTCTGCGCTTGACGACAAAAACTGTTCCTGCGGCCCTGGCTGAGGAGCAAATACAACGGACATTACATCACCCCCTCTCATATGAACACTTTAGTTCTTCTCCGTGTCCGGTCTTCCGTTATTCGGCAGATAGATCTGCACACCGACTCCGGTTTCGGAGCTGATGTCCACCTTGGTCTCGTCTCTCTGCCCCAGATACTGTTTTCCGAGCCAGATCCCCATGGTTGCGTTGGTCTCAGCGAGATTCCACTGTTTCCGCCTTAAAGACATCTTTCCGGCTTCCCGCTTTTCCTTGAAAACCTCTAAAAAAGTTTTCCCGTAGGTTTCCTTGCACCATGTGTTCAATGTGGGGTCCGAAACATCAAGAACAGCGCATATTTCTTCTTCCGTGCACTGAATTCCGCATAATTCCTCGAATTGCTTCTGGCTTATCGGCTTTTTCGGCCTTCCCAGCTTCTTTTTCACTGTTTCAGTCTTCTTTTCGGCTGTTTTTCCTCTATTTCTTTCCATTTTCCCCTCCGAATACCTTTTCCCCCTCATTGCACAAAAATAACCTCCACTGTCGAGGGGGGTTGACAGTAGAGGTCGCGGTTTTGAGGGCGCTTGATGTCCCTTGCGAGCTTACAAGGCTCTCAAGTAGGAGAGTGCTTTACAGGCTTTCCTATCTTTGGCCTTTTTAATAATAACACATCGTTTTTATGCAGTAAATCGTGCATTTTTCGTGCATTTTTCGTCTGATTAAGATCTTTTTCTTTTCTTCTTGCGTAAACCGAGCGGTTTTAACAGGAATCCGAGTGGGCCTGTGTAGAACAGCATCAGAACAATGGCATCGTGTAGATCTGTGTAGACTGTTTGTGCCAGAATGCTCTCCTCCTTTGCCACTTCCTCAACTGTCATGCCTGGATTGTCGATGTATACCGCCTTCAGGATGCGATACTTCCTTCTGTCCTCCGGCTTGTTCGATCTCTGAGAGGAAATATCCAGGCAGGACACGCCCATGTCGATCTTACTGACAAGCGCCTGCTTGAACTTCAATGCACGTTCATACTTCTCTGCCAGGCTTCCCGGTTCCTTGCCTACCATCTCCATGCAGTCCTTCATGAATGACCAGCGGATCTCTGTTTTCTCTTCATAGGAGAATTCACCTTCCTGCTGGATGGCAAGCTGCATGTCTCTGTAGGCTCTGATCGCCGTTTCCTCGTCTCTGTAGAATCTGTCACCCTCTTCATCCTGTCTTCGGTCATACGCCTTAATGACAGCCTCTGAGGCTTCCTTGGATGCCACTTTCGATGCGGTCTCAGCCGCTACCCTTGCCGCTGTAGCTGTGATCTCACCAATATCCATCTGTGCTGTGATCTTAGCGGCGGATTCTGCCGCTACTCTGGAGATATAATCCAGCACGTCCTGAGACAGCTCGAACTCCTCTGTGTTTGTTTCTTCCATTTCGCCTCCTGGCATAAATTCGCCGTTATGCATTTATCCCTCCACGCGCAACATGCGGAAGCGATTGTTATCGCCCCCGCAGATAATATTTTATCTCCCTTAGATTTTATTTTATTTCGGCTGTTCGTGCATCCCGTGATTTACAGCTTTTTGAGCCGTCCTAATAGCTCCAGCACATCGCTCATCCGGTATAACTCCACCGCGTCGCCCTTGAGGTCATCATCGAAATACTGCAGCATATCGCCGTCTATGCATTTGAGTACCAGTCCGTAGTAGTCCTGATCGCCCCACTCTATCAACGCTTCGCGGATGTCCTCCAGTGTGAGCTTGCCGCGTTCC
>CAVITM010000232.1:0-3392 GCA_963645455.1 Moraxellaceae bacterium
CTTCTACTGACTTGTTGCGGGCCTTAGCAACCTCTTCAGGTGCCTTCAGCTGGCTCAGTGCATCGATGGTAGCTAAAACTACGTTCTGCTTGTTGTTAGAACCCAAAGACTTGGTACGGATGTTCTTGATTCCGGCCAGCTCGCATACGTTACGTGCAGGACCGCCGGCGATGATACCGGTACCTTCGATGGATCTCTTCAGCAGCACAGATGCTCCTGTATGCTTGCCCATAATATCATGTGTAATACTCTTGTTCTCGTCTAATTTAACAGAAATAAGCTTCTTGGTTGCGTCCTCTTTGCCCTTGCGGATCGCTTCAGGGATCTCGGCTGCCTTACCAATGCCTGCGCCAACATGTCCGTTGCCGTCACCAACAACTACCAATGCGGAAAAGCGCATGTTACGTCCACCTTTAACTACCTTTGTTACACGCTTGATGGCTACAACTTTTTCTGTTAACTCTAATTGACTAGCATCAATAATTTCGCGTTTCATGCAAATATCTCCTCCTTAATTAGAATGTTAACCCAGCTTCTCTCGCTGCATCAGCCAAAGCCTTGATTTTACCCTGATATATGAAGCCGCCTCTATCAAAGACAACAGTGGTGATTCCCTTATCTAACGCCTTCTTTGCAATGACAGTTCCTACCTGAGCTGCTGCTTCTACGTTATTAGTCTTTTCTACAGCATCCTTTACATCTTTGTCTAAGGTGCATGCAGAAACAAGGGTGTTGCCAACTGTATCATCAATAATTTGAGCGTACATATGATTATTGCTTCTGAAAACAGCTAAACGCGGTCTCTCTGCGGTTCCAGCAAGGTTATTACGAAGTCTTCTGTGCTTTTTCGCACGAATCTCAGATCTTGATTCTTTCTTAACCATTTTTATCACACTCCCTCAATTATTTTTTACCAGTCTTACCAACTTTACGTCTAATAACCTCATCAGCATACTTGATACCTTTACCCTTGTAAGGCTCAGGACGTCTCTTATCTCTGATTTCAGCCGCATATTGGCCAACTTTTTCTTTATCAATACCCTTGATGATAATCTTGTTTCCGTCTACAGTTGACTCGAGTCCATCGGGATCGATCATCTCTACCGGATGAGAATATCCAAGGTTTAAGGTAAGCTTATTTCCGGATTTTGCTGCTCTGTAACCAACACCGTTTACCTCCAGCTCCTTGGTGTAGCCTTCCGTAACACCAACAACCATGTTGTTGATCAGTGTTCTGGTCAGACCATGTAAAGATTTCATCTTCTTTAAATCATTGGGTCTGGTTACGAGGATCTCCTCGCCTTCCTTCTTGATTTCCATCTCAGAGGGTAATACCCGTTCCAAGGTTCCCTTGGGACCTTTTACAGTCACTTTGTTATTTTCTGCAATATCTACAGTTACGCCTGCAGGTATCGCGATTGGCATTCTTCCTATACGTGACATGCCCGTACCTCCTAAATATATTGTGTATATGTTGTATATTGTTTTTTATAAGGAAGTTCCTTTCGCTAAGCTCGAGCTGCGTCTTCGACTTGCTCTCGCTAATCTCAAGGAACGGCCTCGCACTAACCTCACGCTTCGCCCACAGGCTCGCGTTCGCTAAGTGCTTCCGGCCTACCATACGAAAGCTAAAACTTCTCCGCCGACGCCTTCTTTTCTAGCTTCCTTGTCTGTTAAGATTCCCTTGTTTGTTGAGAGAATTGCGATTCCAAGTCCGCCGAGAACGCTGGGGATCTCTTCCTTGCCTGCGTAAATACGAAGACCCGGCTTAGAGATTCTCTTGATTCCGGTGATGATCTTCTCATTCTTGTTGGCACCATACTTTAATGTAATGCGCATGGTCTTGTAGCTTCCCTCGTCAATGATGTCATATTTTGCAATATATCCCTCGTCAACTAAAATGTCAGCGATTGCCACTTTCATCTTTGAGGAAGGAATATCTACTGTATCATGTTTTGCAGTATTTGCATTACGGATTCTTGTAAGCATATCTGCAATCGGATCACTCATTGTCATGATGAATATTTACCTCCTTTTTCTTGTTCGGATCTGCTTTTATTAAGGAAGTTCCTTTCGCTAAGCTCGAACTTCGTCTACGACTCGTTCTTGCTAATCTCAAGGAACGACCTCACACTAACCTCACGCTTCGCCCATAGGCTCGCGTTCGCTAAGTGTTTCCGGTCACCAGCTAGCCTTTTTCACTCCGGGGATCTCTCCCTTGTATGCCATCTCGCGGAAGCATACTCTGCAGATACCATATTTTCTTAATACAGAATGCGGACGACCGCATACACGGCAGCGTGTATAAGCTCTGGTGGAGAACTTCGGTTTACGCTGCTGCTTAATTTTCATAGATGTCTTTGCCATTTAAGTTTCCTCCTGCTTCTACTTTGCAAAGGGCATGTTGAATAAGGTCAGTAACTCGCGGGCTTCCTCGTCCGTCTTTGCAGTCGTAACAAAGATAATATCCATACCACGAACCTTATCAATCTTGTCATACTCGATCTCAGGGAAGATTAACTGCTCCTTGATTCCGAGTGCGTAATTACCTCTGCCATCAAAAGCGTTGGGGTTCACACCACGGAAGTCACGGACACGGGGTAATGCAAGGTTCACTAAACGATCAACGAACTCATACATTTTCTCTCCTCTTAAAGTCACCTTGCAGCCGATGGGCATACCCTCTCTGATTTTGAAGTTTGCGATGGAGTTCTTGGACTTGGTAGCGATGGGCTTCTGACCTGTGATGATCTCCATATCTCCCATAGCAGCCTCTAAAATCTTGGCATTCTCCTTAGCCTCGCCAACACCCATGTTGACTACGACCTTGTCAAGCTTCGGAATCTCCATTACATTTTTATAGCCAAACTTTTTGACCATTGCGTCTTTGATCTCATTTTCATACTGATCTCTTAATCTGCTCACTTGTGGACCTCCTCTCTTTCTTAGTCGATCACGTCGCCGGTTGACTTAGCGAAACGTACTTTCTTGTCCCCGTCCATCTTGAAGCCTACGCGGGTAGCCTTTCCCTTGTGAACGTACATAACATTGGAAATATCAACGGGGCCTTCCTGATGAATGATACCACCCTGCTGATTTGCCATGCTGGGCTTGGTATGCTTGGTGATCATGTTCACACCCTCTACCAATACGGTATTCTTCTTCGGATTAACGGCAATAACCTTACCCTCTTTATCTTTATCCTTGCCGGCGATCACCTTAACGGTGTCACCTTTTTTAATCTTTAATGATGCCATATCTATCCTCCTATAATACTTCCGGAGCTAAAGACACGATCTTCATGAACTGCTTGTCGCGAAGCTCTCTTGCTACTGGTCCAAAAATACGGGTTCCTCTGGGAGTCTTATCGTCCTTGATGATCACTGCTGCAT
>CAVITM010000233.1:0-3391 GCA_963645455.1 Moraxellaceae bacterium
GTGCTTGGCATGAAAAAAAGCTACGAGAGAATGTACTGTCATGTGCTCAATCCAATCATGGATTATTATAAGATACCAGATAAAGACAGAAACTATCTTCTGACATTTTATATTCAGGGAATCATGGCGATTATTTCAGAGTGGCTGAGGAATGATTGCGCTGATTCAGTAGATTATATCGTAAATATTATAGAAAAATGTGCAAAACGCCCGGAGGGAAGCAGATGAAAGCAGGAATTTATTTAGGAAAAGAAAATATTGAGATACAGGAATTGGAACTGCCAGAGGTGGGAGATAAAGATGTGCTGGTAAAAAATATCTATTCCAGCATATGCGGTACAGATGTTGCTGTATATAATCATGGCCCAAATACAGGACATAAAGTGAATGTAGGCGGAGAATTTGGCCATGAGACAGTGTCACGTGTGGTGAAAGTCGGAAAAAATGTGACAGATTTTGCCGTTGGAGAGCGTGTTTATCCTTATCCACGCTATGCAAAAGGAGACACCAGACGGGCAGGAACGATAGGTGGATTTTCGGAGTATATTCTGATTCCGGATGCAAAAAGAAATCATTCCCTTTATGCAGTGGATGAGAGAATTTCAGATAAACTGGCCAGTCTGATCGAGCCTTTTACTGTGGGATGCAGAGCTGCTCGCCGTGGAATGATTCCCTGCGGAAATGGAAACTATGTGACAGGGCAGAATGCTGTGGTTTTTGGAAGCGGCACCATAGGAATTGCCGGAGCAGTTGCGTTTAAACATTTTGGAATGGAAAAGGTGATGATCTGCGACTATTCCGATTTCAGGTTGAAGCTGGCAAAAGGACTTGGCTTTGCTGTTTGTAATCCGTCAAAAGATGATTTTGCAGAGAAAGCAAAGGAATATTTTGGTACAGCTCCGTCACTTAGTGGCCAGACAGCAGATATTGACTGCTGGTTGGATGCGGCCGGTGCAGAAAGCATTCTGGAAGATTTTCTGAGCCTTGGAAAAATAGAGAGCCGTTTTGTATCTGTGGCAGTCAACAACAAACCGCGTAATATTGATTTGCTGCATATGACTTATGCACAGCAAAGCATTATCGGATCCGGTGGCTATATGCCGGAGGATGTGCAGGACGTTCAGGAAATTATGGCCTGTGGAAAGTGGAATCTGGAAAGCATCATAACCCATGAATTTCCGCTAGAAGATCTGGGAAAAGCCATTTGTATGGCAGGGGATGTGAACCATGCAGGAAATGTGGTTATAAAAATGTAAGATGGCAGAATAAAGGAAGTGAAAGCTCCTCAACATGAGATTTTGTTGAGGAGCAAAATTTTGCCTGGTTTTACCATGTTAGTGAGAATTCTACCAGTTCCGGTGTTTCCGGCTTTCCGATTAGCGGTTCCTTTTTATCAAGAGCAGACAGCTGAGAAAGTTCATCTGATGTTAACGAGAAATCAAATAAATCGATATTTTCCTTGATGTGTTTCATCTGTGAGCTTCTCGGAATGACGGCAATTCCCTTCTGCGTCAGAAAACGAAGCAGAATCTGTGCAGAAGATTTTTTATATTTTTTTGCCAAAGCAAGTACCACTGGCTCTTCAAACATTTCATTACGATTCCCTTGCCCTAATGGGGCATATGCCATGTGAGCAACATTTTTCTTATCCATCCACATTCGCTCGGTAATGCGCTGGCAGTATAAATTGGTTTCAATCTGGTTGACTGCGGGAACAACTTTATTATAAGCAATCAGATCTAAAAGCTGATCCGGTTCAAAGTTTGATACCCCGATTGCTCGAATCTTTCCTTCTGCGAACAGCTTTTCAAGAGCATGCCATGCAGCATAATAATTGGCAAACGGCCAGTGCAGAAGCAGCAGGTCAATATAATCGGTTTGCAAATTGGAAAGTGACTGCAGGACGGTCTGTTCTGCTGTTTCATAGGATTTGAAATTCACCTTTGTAACGAGAAAGAGTTCCTCACGGTTGATACCGCTTTGTTTAATGCCTTCGCCTACTTCCCTTTCATTGCCGTAGGCTTCTGCCGTGTCAATCATTCGATAGCCGCTATTAATGGCAGAAACAACCGATTGTGTGCAGGTTTCCCCGCTGAGCATAAAGGTACCAAAACCGACGATGGGCATCTGTATACCATTGTTAAAAGTTAAATACTCCATGTTATAGCCTCCGTAATTATATGATGTTGGGGTCAAAAGGTATTTTGACCCCAATGATACCCGGATTGCTACGCGCTTTGCGCTTCCGCAATCCTCAAAACATTCGTAATCCGCTCGTTTTTCTTCGAAAAACGGCTACTTACTCATGTTTTGGTGGGCCCCAAGGTCAAAACTCCTCACGCAAGCAAGCTTGCATCGGAGTTTCGACCTTTTGACCCTGGTATCATTATATTTACATAGGGAAAATCCTATGATAAAGTTATTCTAATAAGTTCGTGTAAGACGAAGTCAAGAAAAAAGAGGAATTTTATGTATTACACAATTAAGCAGATGGCAGAAATGTTTGGTGTGACGGAACATACATTGCGGTTTTATACAGATAAAGGATTGCTCCCATGTGAGCGAGATGGAGGGAATAGAAGAGTATTTAACGAGGAGTCTGTCAACTGGATGCAGGGCATCAAATGTTTGAAAGGGTGTGGAGCGTCCATTGAAGATATACAGGAATACTGCCGTTTATGCTTGTTGGAGGAATCTGAGGAAAATCTGCGCGCCAGGTATGCCATCATACAGAAACAACGTGCGGAAGCATATAAGCGTTTGGAGGAGGCCAAGGCCACAGTAAAATATATGGATGAAAAAGTGGCTCATTATGAGGATGTCCTCGCCGGACGCACGGTAGATGATACCAATCCAAAGAACTGGACACCAGAAAGTCGGCCAAGCCATTGAAAAAAATAAAGTTGAAAGAAGTGAAAAAATGGCCTTTTTATTTGTAGCACTTGGAGGTGCAATCGGAGCGATGGCAAGGTATGCCATAAGCCTTATCCCGATAAAAACAGGATTTCCGGTGCTGACCTTAATAACCAATATCCTGGGAGCAATCCTGATCGGATTCATCGTCGGCATTGCAAGCAGTCATGAGAATATTCCTGAAAATGCGATCCTCTTTTTAAAGACAGGCGTGTGCGGAGGATTTACAACATTTTCCACATTTTCCCTGGAAGCATACAATCTTTTTGAAGGAAAACAGTATGCAATGGGCGACGTGTATGTGGCATTAAGCTGCGTGGGATGCATATTGGGCGTGCTGTGCGGGAAAAAGCTGGCAGGGGTTATGAGAAGTTGATAAATTGGAAGTTGTGGAACTGACACATTAGGAAGGAGAACGGACGACATGAGCGCTAAAATGATTATCGGCATCGGGCTTGTGGTGTTTATCATCGCTGGC
>CAVITM010000234.1:0-3380 GCA_963645455.1 Moraxellaceae bacterium
TGTTATAGCACCGATTGTTAGCACTGTCAAGAGACGAGTGCTAATTTTCTGTGAACTTCCGGAGATAGGCATGGAATGCAACATTTATTCCTTCTCAAAAAGGAACTCTTCCGGCAGTGTTACCTTAAAATCTTTTGCAAGAGCACGGAAATTGTCCGGCTGAATCGTCTGCAGCTTATGGGGTGTGATGGACAGGATCTTTACCAGAATCTCTGCGGATTTTTCTACTGTATGAAGAAGTCCGAAGGTCAGGTCAAAGTCTTCTCCGGAGCAGAACATTCCGTGATGCGCCCAGATGACTACATCGTATTTTTTCATCAGTTCTGCAGTCTTGACTGCGATCTCTTTTCCACCGGGGACCATCCAGGGTACGACTCCCACGCCATCCGGGAATACCACCGGGCACTCTGTTGCGGATTCCCAGAGTTCTCTGGTGAATACTTTGTCATCCAGTGGAAGGACAAAGGTCAGCGCGATGGTATTGGTTGTATGGGCATGATAAATGACACGGTGTTTTCCGCCTGTCAGTTTCTTCTTTACTTCATGGTTCATCAGGTGGGTCGGCAGCTCACTGGTGGGTCTTCCGCCTTCTACCAGTCCCCAACGGATGCGGTAATTCACACCTTTATCATCCAGCTCAATGATGGCCAGACATACTTCCGGGTCTACGATGATATTACGGAAATATTTACCGCTTCCTGTTACGAGGAAAAATTCTCCGGCAAGTCCGGGTACTTCCGTTCCGATGGGTGTCCATTCTCCCGGTGAGTTGAGACGGGGGCGGATCAGCTCCACTTCATCTGCTTTCAAACGGTAGCTTAAGTTGCCTCCGTTTCTCTCATGCCATCCCTGCAGATAACCGTCGTTTGCCATCTTGATAAATCCCTGTACGAATTTTGTCTCTAAAATTTTCATGCTCTCTTCCTCCGATTCTGATCTCTGTCTGCTATTTACGAGCAGGTTTTTGTGGTTTTGTGTTGTTTTCCTTGGAGTTAATGTTGTTTCTCTTTGTTTTCGATTGCATTATATATTGTTTTATGTGGTTTGTAAAGACTTTTCCAAAAAAATAATCACAAAACCACAGTCTGTTTTCAATAAATTTTTAGATATATTCAACGGGCAATGCTATCAGATTTTCTCTCAGATAAGTTTTTTTCTCTATCAGACAAAGGATCACTCCCATTCCTCTCTTCTTCTCACTGATCTTATCAAGCACCCGATTTGCGGCACCCATACTTGCTTTTGGATTTCCCGACATTTTAATCTCAACCGGGTATAATACACCGTCTTCCTCTATTATAAGGTCAATCTCATTTTCAGTGGAGCTGCTTTTGTCTTTGCCCCGGTAATAAAAAATGTTGAACCGATAATCTTTTCCCTCGTTCGTATAGGATTTCAATATTTCCGAAACAACAAATGTCTCGAACATATTCCCAGCAACTGCGGAGCACTTCAGCGCATCCGCAGTCAGCCAACGTGTGAGATAACATGATCAAGACTTCCGCTCAGACCTTCAGCAGCTGTGCCAGGGATGCAAAAACATGATCCGCGTAGAGCTGCTTGATCTCCCGACGGGAACGTCCGGCCACATCTGCGTGAATCTCGTAGTGGTGTGCTGTATCACCATACAAAATACAATAAAAGGCTACACCTAAAACACTGTCCCCGTTATTTGGATCTACCTGGCCGGTGGTGCCGGTGATCCCAATAGCAAGGACAGTGTCTAATTTTTTCTGTGCGGCGAAAGCCATGGCCTCGGCACACTCCTGCGAATACACGCCATAGGTTTCGATCACAGCCGCATCCACGCCTGCCAGCCGCTTGGTCTCATTGGCATAGGTCACGAAGCCTCCCGGAAAGATAGCAGATGCTCCCGGCGTGTCTGTGATCATCGAAGCGATCAAGCCCGAGGTGCAGCTCTCCATGGTGGCGATGGTGGTATGGGTCTCTATGAGCCGCTCTACAACTTTTCGACTGCACATTTCCTGGGTCATCATTCTTTTTTCTCCTGTCCGCCATCCCCGCATACAATAATATTCTCATAGCTGCGATAGTTTTTGGGACAACGCTCCGTTAAAATAAGCACGTCCTCAAAACCGGCAAAGGTCACAGAGCTGACATTATCAAATTTGGTAGAATCACAGAGAATATAGCCCTGTCTGCACCGTCTGAGTGCAGTCTGCTTGATCAGCGCCTCCTCCGCATCCGGAGTGGTAAAGCCCTCCCGGACATTTACTGCATTGGTTCCGAAAAATCCCTTCGAAAAATGATAGTTCTGCAGAATATTCATGGCCTGTGCACCCACCACTGCCTCCGTCGAGCCCTTCAGCTCTCCGCCGACCAGATAGACATGCATGCCTCTGGCCGCCAACCGCTGTGCATGCATGACACCATTGGTCACGATGGTGGCACTCTCCTCTCTGATCAGATCCAGCATAAAACCGGTGGTGGTACCGGCATCCAGATAGACAAAATCCGACGGCTCGATCAGAGATGCCGCATAGGCAGCGATCTGCCTCTTTTCTTCAATGTTGCGGTCCATCTTCTGCTCCACCGTCGGTTCATGAAATTCAAATTTTGAGTCTCTGGCAACTGCACCGCCAAATACACGGACCAGGCGGCCGGCCTGATCCAGTGCATTGATATCTCTCCTGGCGGTGGACTCAGAGATCCGGAAACGCTCGCAGATCTCTGAGACCGTGATGCTGTTTTTTTCTTCTACAAGCTTTAAAATCTCTTCGTATCGTTGTTCTGTCAGCATGTGTCTTTCCTGTCCTTATCGTGAAGTATCTGTCTCGCGAATCACCTTTCGCAGCGGCAGAATCCGTCCGGGTGAGACGGACAATTCATCCACACCCATTTTTAAGAAGGTCTGGGTCAGCGAAAGATCCGCTGCCAGCTCTCCGCAGATGCCAGCCCAGATCCCATGGGCATGGGCACTGTTCACCGTCATCTCAATCATGCGCAGCACCGCCGGATGATGGGCATCATAAAATGCATCAAGGGCACTATTCTGACGATCAATGGCCAGTGTATACTGGGTCAGATCATTGGTTCCGATGCTGAAAAAATCTACCTCTGCCGCCAGCTCGTCACTGATCATGACTGCCGCCGGCGTCTCGATCATGATGCCCTGCTCCACTGCTCCGTAGGCGATGCCTGCTGCGTCCAATTCGTCACATACCTCCCCTACAATCTCTTTGATCCTGCGTACCTCTGATACGCTGGTGATCATGGGATACATAATGGCGATTTTTCCAAATGCACTGGCGCGAAACAGCGCCCGCAGCTGTGTCTTGAAAATCTCCGGCCTCGTCAGGCAGATGCGAATGGCCCGGCATCCCAGGGCGGGATTTTCTTCTTTTTTCAGATCAAAATAA
>CAVITM010000235.1:0-3369 GCA_963645455.1 Moraxellaceae bacterium
GTAGATAACAATACGCTGCTTGATTTTTTGGAGAAAAATCAGATTGAAGTAAAAAGTCATATGAGCAATCTGGACGACGATACGATCGCCAGAGTAAAACATGATTTTAAAAAGCCTGCCGCTAAGGCTACGCCGGCAGAGCCAAAAGCAGCTGCAGAGTCAAAGGCAGCCGCAGATGGAGAGCGCCCGGAACGTCCCAAAAAGAAATCCAGCATCACGGCAGTATTTAATCCGCAAAACAGTAAAAATATGCAGGGACGCAAGCCGTCCCGCACCATGCGTCCTGCCGGGGAGAGACCTGCACGTCCTGCCGGGGAGAGACCTGCTCGCCCCGCCGGAGAGAGACCTGTACGTCCCGCCGGAGAGCGTCCTGTACGTCCCGCCGGAGAACGTCCTGCTCGTCCCGCTGGGGAGCGTCCTGCTCGTCCTGCCGGAGAGCGTCCTGCACGCCCCGCTGGAGAGAGACCTGCTCGCCCCGCTGGAGAGCGTCCTGCTCGTCCTGCAGGGGATCGACCTGCTCGTCCTGCCGGAGAGAAAACGGCACGTCCCGCTGAAGAGAAACAGGCTCGTCCTGCAGTAGATCGCATGTTGGGAGAACGTCCCAGCCTGCGTCTGACCGGAGAGCGTGTCAACGTAGAGAAACTCACCAAGCCTTCTTCAGATCGTCCGGCGCGGGGTGGAGACCGCTCCAATTCCAAGGGTGACCGGAGAGACCGGGGCGGTAACCGTTTTGGCAACAATAATAATCGCACAAATAATTCCGGTGGACAGCGTTTTGACCGGGACAACAATCGCTTTAATAAGGATACGGCCAAAAGTGCTCCCGATGACGTACGTACCAAAGAGAGCCGCGATAACAATCGTAAGAAAAATGGAAACGGCAATAACGGCGGACGCAAGGATTATGATAAGCTGGGCAGCAAAAAGCAGGAGCGTTTCATAAATCTGGAAAAACAGACCGGACACAAGAAGCGCAATGCACTTCCCCAGCAGCCTGCTGTAAAGGAAGACGATACCATCAAGCAGCTGACACTGCCTGAACATCTGACCATCAAGGAACTGGCAGACCGTATGAAGGTACAGGCCTCCGTACTGATCAAAAAGCTGTTCTTAAAGGGTCAGATGGTGACCGTCAATAATGATATCAGCTATGAGGAAGCAGAAGAGCTTGCTCTTGAGTTTAATTTTATCGCAGAGCCTGAGGAAAAGGTGGATGTGATTGCAGAGCTTTTAAAGGAAGACGATGAGGATGCAGCTTCCATGGTATCCCGTGCCCCGGTTGTCTGTGTCATGGGTCATGTTGATCATGGTAAAACATCCCTGCTGGATGCTATTCGTCATACAAAGGTGACAGACAAAGAGGCCGGCGGTATCACCCAGGCCATCGGTGCTTATGTTGTGACGGCACATGGTCAGAAGATCACATTCTTGGATACACCGGGTCATGAAGCCTTCACTGCCATGCGTATGAGAGGTGCCAATTCCACCGATATCGCGATTCTGGTCGTAGCTGCGGATGACGGTGTGATGCCCCAGACCGTAGAAGCTATCAACCATGCAAAGGCAGCCGGTGTTGAGATTATCGTTGCAATCAACAAGATCGATAAGCCGGCAGCAAATATCGAAAAGGTAAAGCAGGAGCTGTCTGAATATGAGCTGATCCCGGAGGATTGGGGCGGAAGCACCATCTTTTGTCCGGTATCCGCACATACAAAAGAAGGTATCGACAATCTGCTGGATATGATCCTGCTGACAGCCGAGGTAATGGAGCTGAAGGCCAATCCGAAGCGAATGGCCAGAGGTCTTGTCATCGAGGCACAGCTGGACAAGGGCCGTGGTGCAGTTGCCACTGTACTGGTACAAAAGGGTACATTAAAGGTGGGCCAGCCCATCGCCTGCGGAAGCAGCTATGGAAAAGTACGTGCCATGATCGATGACAACGGAAAGAGAGTAAAAGAGGCTGGTCCTTCCACTCCTGTAGAGATTCTCGGACTTAATAACGTACCGGATGCAGGCGAGACATTTGTCGCTATGGAATCCGAAAAAGAGGCAAAGGCATTTGCCGATACCTATATTTCTGAAGGCAAGAGCAAGCTGATCGAAGATACCAAGGCAAAAATGTCTCTGGACGATCTGTTTTCACAGATTCAGTCCGGCAATGTCAAGGAACTGGACATCATTGTAAAGGCCGATGTACAGGGCTCTGTAGAGGCAGTGAAGCAGTCACTGGTGAAGCTTTCCAACGAAGAAGTTGTGGTCAAGGTCATTCATGGTGGCGTTGGTGCCATCAACGAATCCGACGTAATTCTGGCATCTGCATCCAACGCAATCATCATCGGCTTCAATGTAAGACCCGATCCTATGGCAAAGGTGACCGCAGACCGCGAGGGCGTGGATGTGCGTCTGTATAAGGTAATTTACAATGCCATCGAGGATGTAGAGGCAGCCATGAAGGGTATGCTGGATCCGATCTTCGAGGAAAAGATCATCGGTCATGCAGAGGTTCGTCAGATCTTCAAGGCATCCGGCGTCGGCAATATCGCAGGCTCTTATGTATTGGACGGTGTCTTCGAGCGTGGCTGCAAGGTACGCCTGACCCGTGGCGGAGAGCAGATCTTTGAGGGCTCACTGGCTTCCTTAAAGCGTTTCAAGGATGATGTCAAGGAAGTAAAGAGCGGCTATGAATGCGGTCTGGTACTGGACGGCTTCAATGATATTGAAGAGCTGGATATAATCGAGGCTTATAAGATGGTGGAGGTACCTCGCTAATTATGAGAAAAAACAGCATAAAAAATACGAGAATTAACGAAGAAGTGCATCGTGAGCTCTCGAATATCATACGCGGTGAGATCAAGGATCCACGCATCCATCCCATGACCAGTGTCGTAGCGGTGGAGGTGGCGCCGGATCTGAAGACCTGCAAGGCTTATATCAGCGTGCTGGGGGACGAGCAGGCACAGGCAGATACCCTGAAGGGGCTTCGCAGCGCCGAAGGCTATATCCGCCGTACCCTGGCAAAAAATATCAACCTGCGCAACACACCGGAGATAAAATTTATCATGGATCAGTCCATCGCCTACGGCGTGAAGATGTCGAAGCTGATCGATGAGGTCAATCATAAAAAGGATGAATCAGATGAAAAAGATTGATGAACAGCTGGCAGGCGTTGCCTCTGTGGCCATTGCCGGACATGTAAAGCCGGATGGAGACTGCATCGGTTCTACGCTGGCACTGTACAATTATATCAAAAATTATTTCCCGGAGATTGAGGTTTGCCTGTACTTAGAGCCCATTCCGAATCTGTTTCGCTTTTTGGCACGTGCAGATGAGATCCTTCATGACTGCGAGACCGACCGAGTCTATGATCTG
>CAVITM010000236.1:0-3359 GCA_963645455.1 Moraxellaceae bacterium
TTTCGCTACAGCTTACATTAAGAAAAAAATTTCAAGAAGAAGGATATTCTATAGGACAGATTGGTACGGAACCACATGCTCAACTTTTTGGGATAGATTATGTGTTCCCAATAGGATATCAAAACAGTGTTGAGTTTTCAGGATATGATACAATTGAATATTTGAATAAATTAGAACATGAACTTTGCAAAAAAGGTGTAGATTTGATTATAACAGGTTCACAGTCGGGAAGTGTTTCGTATGATTATGTTAACCTTAAATATATGAATTTAAGGCAATATGATTTTTTGTTGGGAACTCAACCTGATGCAGTTATTTTATGTATTAATTTATATGACGAAATAGAATATATAAAAGTAAGCGATGAATAAGGCTACGTTCACGACCTATAGGGAACCTCAAATTGAGAGGTTCCCACGGTTTTCTGGCTTTTCAATTGAAGTATCGGTTACACCTGAACATTTCTCTTTTATGAAGTCACTCCATGGCATCAACTGTTCTATGCCTGCGGGCTCATCTTTGTAGTCCGGCATATACAGCAGCAGAGTGTACAGATATTGATAAACGTTCAGGCTGTTTGCTTTGGCTGTCTCAATCAGGCTCAGGACAGTCGCGCTCGCACGGGCTCCATCTACTGTATCATGGAAGAGGAAATTCTTTCGTCCCATAACATAGGATTTCACACGTCTTTCAGCGGCATTGTTGGAAATCTCACATCTTCCATCTTGCAGGTAATTCATGAGCGTTTCCTTATGGTTTAAAGCATAATTCACTGCTTTTTCCAATTTACTTCCACCTGTTGGAGAAAGGGTATCAAGCCAGTTCCAGAATTCTTCCCAGATCTGTGGCTGCGTTTCAAGGCGCTTCTGTTTGCGTTCATCTGCCGGAAGATCTTTATAAAGACGCTCTTCATAAAACAGTCGATTGCAGAACTCTACGCCTTTTTGAGCCGCACTGAGTTTGTCATTGGAAGCGGTCTTATCATTCGGTTTTTCCGGTGCCTGTTCCGAATTAATGTCCAACAGCTTCTGCTTTTTTCGTCGCTCTACCGGAATCGCCTCAAAGAACTTCCGACGACAGTGTGCAAGACAGCATGCCAACACAACATCCTCGATTCTTCCATATGCAGAATAGCCATCGCATTGAAGCATTCCGGTAAAGCCGGCTAAAAACTTGATTGGATGATCACCGCCACGACCTGAGCAGTAATCATACAGAATGATTTTGGGTTCACCATCTGTCCCACTTAGATAAACCCACATGTAGGACTTTGATGTTGCAGCCTTTCCCTCTTCATGAAGTACCTGGCAGGGAACTTCATCTGCATGAATAACTGCCCGGTTGATCAGCTCCACATGCAGCGCCTGATAAATCGGTAACAGGTATTCCGAAGCACAGGTGTTGTACCAGTTAGCGGCAGTCTCACGTGGAAGTGGAACACCTTTCTCCTTCCAGTCTTTTTCCTGTCGATAGAAAGGCAGATGCAGAAAGCTTTTTTGGTACATAACCATAGCCACCATATCCGGTGATGCCGGGCTATGCGGCATCAATGCTGTCGGTGTTTTTGCTTCGGTGATTGTGGTATCATCCTCTTCACGGCAAACCGGACAGATCAGCTTTTCCTGCATGTAACGAACACGAACTACTTTCGCAGGAGTAATCCGCAGTTCTTCACGGATAAAGGTATAGCCCATGTGCTCCATCTGGGCTCCGCAGTCCGGACAAATACGTTCTTCCTGTGGAACGTCACATAGGACTTCCTCAGTCGGAAGGAGTGCATAAAGATCTTCACGCTTCGATTTCTTTTTTCGCTCACGTGTATGCTCTTTTACAGTGCAGGTCTCCGATTCAGATGTTTCCTCAGGTAATTGTTCTTCCGTCTGCTTTTTCTTACTTTTTTCACTGGATGTTCCAAAAAACTTTCTTTTGAGTTCATCCAGTGTTTCAGTCAGATTTGCGATTGTTGCGTTCAGACCAACTGCATTTTCCTGAAGCACTTTTACGGTTGCCTCAAGATTTTTAATCGTTTCCTGAAGTGTGGTAATCGTTTCGTCTTTTTCTTTTAGACGTTCTTTTAGCATCTGAATGAATTCCTGCGTCTGATCCAACTCCTGCATTTGTGCCTTCCCCTTCCTTTTTTCTGAATGTCATTATAAAGGAAAAAGAAGCAAGGTGCAACCAGACGAAAAAAGGAGCTTCGTCATTCTGACGAATGCTGTTTTGGGGATAACTCAACCATTAAGCGGCAGTACAACTGCAACACTTAAGCATTGTATTTCAATCTATCCACAAACAGGCATGTTCCTCAGCGCAAGTTTGGGGACAAGTCACCCATACAGGAAAAAAACGTTTTTCACAACTTTTTGAGATTCTCTGTTTTTCACAAAAACTAGAAGTCTTTTCGTTTGTCCCCGGCATGGATTGCTTTCGGTTGATCAATACTTAGACCTTCCGTCAGCCAGCGAAACTGTTGACGGGTTAATTGTCGAGCTTCCCCGGCATTGGCAGGCCATTGAAAACGCCCGCTTCCGTCAAGCCTCTTTTGCAGCAATACAAAGCCATCTTTATCGAAGTGAAGCGCTTTGATTTTTCGCTTGTCTCTTCCACAGAACAGATACAGTGCATTCGCATACGGATCCAATTCGTATTTATCACGAATAATCGCCATCAAACCATCAAAGCTCTTTCTCATATCAGTACGTCCGGTCACAAGGAAAATCTTTGATACACCGGACAGATCACCTAACACAGGCGATGCAGCGCGGACAGAGTATGAAAGATTGCACTTTCGGACGCTGCATTTGTGATTCCAATCTGAAAACCATTGATCTGCACAAGAATTGCTGCATCTGCCTTTGCGTCCTTTGATAGACAGGACTGAGGATGTTCCGATACAGCCGGCTGTTCAAATGGAACCTGAACAACTTCCTGTTTTTGTGCGGCTAGAGGTATCTTTGATTGAGACTCCGGGATTTCACAAGCTCTGTTACGAAATCTTCTGATCTGATAATAAAAGTTACTTGGACAGATTTGATGCGCTTCGCACCATTGCTTATCCGTAAGTCCACTGGAACGGCATTCCTGAATCAGAGAAAGCCACTCCTCATCTGTACGATATTTTCTTTTTGTCATAGGTGTTGTTTACTCCTAATGTTATTTGGAGTGGGTATAGCACAGGCTCCAAAGGATTTGAACTAAAATGGTCCTAAGTGCAAAACTGAGAAACAGAAGACTTGCCACTCCATGCACTAATTATGACACATCTGGTAAGAATGTGGAATCCGGGGTGTTATTCATCGCTTACGATCTTTCCGGTGGTTATAGGAATATTTACCAAAAAATCGAGATACATGTCCTTA
>CAVITM010000237.1:0-3324 GCA_963645455.1 Moraxellaceae bacterium
AGCAAGCTTTGGATCAAGATGCATGGCAAGGTAATCGCCAACTACGATAGAGGCTGGGATACCAAGCCTGATGAAAATAACCAGGCCGAGCAGATTGCCTACTGCATTGTCTTGGAAAACTACAATTAAAAAGCCCTGGAATTGAACATTCCCGAAGAGCCGCCTGCAAGGGCGTGTTCCTCGTTACCACAATATACACAATACTGCCTCCGGATATTTGTGTATTATATTCCTCCGAATTGAGTTGCTATATCTGTGCTTTAGAGCGAATATACACATACCGAAAGGGAAAACAAACAAAACGGAGGACAACACCATGAAATACATCGCAAGCGTAAGAGACAAGGAAACAAAGGAACACAAGATTCTGACCTACGATTACCCGACAAAGAAAGCTTTCAGAAGCGACCTAGAGGGAAACGGCTACACAGTTTACTTCATTACCACAGAAGAAAATTTCGATGAGGATTGCGAAAAATACCACGAGCGTTATGAAAGACAGAAAAGAGTCCAGAAGCTCCTCAGAGATTCCGATAAGAAAGCGGCAGAACGCATGAACATGACAGTCGCAGAATACAGAGCTTGGCTCAAAGCTTGAAAATAAAACACTCCTGAAGGATCCGCCTGCAAGGGCGTGTTCCTCGTTATACGATAGATTGAAGGTCGCACCAATACGGTGACGGCTTATTTTTATGCCTGGAGGTGAAAATGTGCGAAAGCTAAAGAAATACAAACCTACCAAATTCAAAGCTAAGGATTCCAAATATGATGCTGCCGCTGCAGATTATGCTGTGAATTTCATTGAATGCCTCTGCCACACCAAGGGCACCTGGGCAGGGAAGCCCTTCGAGCTCATTGATTGGCAGGAGCAGATCATCCGGGATCTATTTGGAACCCTAAAGCCAAATGGCTATCGACAATTTAATACTGCCTACGTAGAAATCCCTAAAAAGATGGGAAAATCTGAACTTGCCGCTGCTGTTGCTCTCCTGCTTACCTGCGGAGATGGCGAGGAACGTGCAGAGGTTTATGGCTGTGCCGCTGACCGCCAGCAGGCAACCATCGTGTTTGATGTTGCTGCCGATATGGTGCGTATGTGTCCGGCGCTGAATCGTCGTGTAAAAATACTGACTTCCCAGAAGCGTATTATCTACACACCCACTAATAGCTTCTATCAGGTCTTATCTGCGGAAGCCTACTCCAAGCATGGCTTTAACATTCACGGCGTCGTCTTTGATGAGCTGCATACCCAGCCTAATCGTAAGCTCTTTGATGTTATGACCAAGGGATCTGGTGATGCCAGAATGCAGCCACTGTATTTTCTCATCACCACTGCTGGTACCGACACCAATTCCATCTGCTATGAAACTCATCAAAAGGCCAAGGATATCCTGGAAGGCCGGAAGATTGATCCTACCTTCTATCCTGTAATCTACGGTGCCGATGAATCTGACGACTGGACAGATCCGAAGGTCTGGAAGAAAGCAAATCCTTCCCTTGGTATTACCGTCGGCATTGATAAGGTTAAAGCCGCCTGTGAGTCTGCAAAGCAAAATCCCGGCGAGGAAAACTCTTTTAGACAGCTTCGATTGAATCAATGGGTAAAGCAGGCTGTCCGCTGGATGCCGATGGAGAAATGGGATGCCTGCAGCTTTGCTGTAAATACCGATGATCTGGAGGGCCGCGTCTGCTATGGAGGCCTAGACCTCTCTTCCACTACGGATATTACAGCTTTTGTGCTGGTTTTCCCGCCACTAGATGAGGATGACAAATATGCCATTCTTCCTTACTTCTGGGTGCCTGAGGATACCCTGGATCTGCGTGTCCGGCGAGATCATGTGCCCTACGATGTCTGGGAGAGGCAGGGCTTCTTGCAAACTACGGAAGGAAATGTTGTTCACTATGGCTATATTGAGAAATTTATCGAGCAGCTTGGTGAAAAATATAATATCCGAGAGATAGCCTTCGACCGCTGGGGAGCTGTCCAGATGGTACAAAACCTGGAGGGCATGGGCTTTACGGTGGTTCCATTTGGCCAGGGATTCAAAGACATGAGTCCTCCGACCAAAGAGCTGATGAAACTGACCTTGGAAGAACGCCTGGCACATGGCGGCCATCCGGTTCTTCGCTGGATGATGGATAACATTTATATCCGTACCGATCCGGCTGGAAATATTAAGGCCGACAAGGAAAAATCCACAGAAAAGATTGATGGTGCCATCGCTACTATCATGGGCCTGGATCGAGCAATCCGCTATGGCAATGATACCGGTGCTTCTGTTTACGATGACAGAGGCATTTTGTTTATCTGATTTTGGGAAGGAGATTCCAATGGGAATTTTAACTGGAATATTTAAATCCCGCGATAAGCCGCAAAATAGCCTGAATGGCTCCGGCTATCGCTTTTACTTTGGCGGCACTACCTCCGGCCGGTCAGTCAATGAGCGTTCTGCCATGCAGATGACTGCCGTCTATGCCTGCGTGAGAATCTTATCGGAATCTATCGCCAGCTTGCCGGTACATCTTTATCAATATCAGGATTCCGGAAGCAAGGCAAAAGCCTTAGAGCATCCGCTCTATAAAATCCTGCATGATGAGCCAAACCCGGAAATGACAAGCTTTGTCTTTCGAGAGACCCTGATGACGCACCTGCTTCTATATGGCAATGCCTACGCTCAGATCATCCGCAATGGCAAAGGTCAGGTCGTGGGGCTCTACCCTCTGATGCCAAATCGTATGACGGTGGATCGTGACGAGCATGGACGTCTCTACTATCAATACCAGATGCAGGAGTCAGATGCTCCAACCATGAAAACCGGAACTGTAACGCTCAGTCCCTCTGATGTGCTTCATATTCCGGGCCTTGGCTTTGATGGTCTTGTAGGCTACTCTCCCATTGCTATGGCTAAGAATGCCATCGGCCTTTCCATAGCTACAGAAGAATACGGTGCTAAGTTCTTTGCAAATGGAGCTACTCCCGGTGGCCTGCTAGAGTTTCCAGGTACCGTCAAAAATCCGGATGCCATCAGAGAAAGCTGGAACAAGGGCTTCTCCGGCAGCAATTCTCATAAGATTGCAATCTTGGAAGAAGGCATGCACTACACGCCAATCTCCATCAGCCCAAATGAAGCTCAGTTCCTAGAAACCCGTAAATTTCAAATCGATGAAATTGCTCGAATTTTCCGAGTGCCGCCTCATATGGTCGGTGACCTGGAGAAGTCGAGCTTTTCTAATATTGAACAGCAATCGCTGGAATTTGTGAAATATACCTTGGAGCCCTGGATCATTCGCTGGGAACAGTCTCTGGGTCGGGCACTTCTATCT
>CAVITM010000238.1:0-3304 GCA_963645455.1 Moraxellaceae bacterium
CGATAATGATCATGCCAAGCAACGGCTTGTCCGAATCGTGATAAACCACCACATAATAGCAATAAAAAATCGCCACCACATAAGCCATCAGATTCCAGACCGTCTCGAACTGATCCGGCATGCCATGGACACAGAAATATCCATAATCAGAAAAAAGTGAGGATACCAGTGCCAGAAACAGATAGATCACGATGGGGATAAATATCCGGGTATCTGTATTCACCAGGGTATCCCGGCGCTTCATCTTGCCGATCTGCCAGCACAGCAGCACCAGCATCAGTGCGCCGATGATAGTCACGGCCCAGGATTTGTAATATAAAAAGAAATCCGCCAGATATTCCTCACTGGAATACCACTCATAGTCCGATAGCGGGTTCGCATAGAATTTGACCTTGACGATAATGGGAATAATCACAAACCATATCGCCAAAGGAATCAGGCAGATATGCTTTTCTGTCACTTTTTTCATGAACTGTATACCTCTTTTATTTCTGAATTCTCGTGCCTTCTAAGACCTCTCTTCCGTTCTCCGGGCGGGTGCCCAGACGGGCGATGGTAGCGCTTCGCACCGCGGAATCACCGATAAAATCGATGGCTGCTTCCAGCTTCGGCAGGATCGTGCCGGACTCAAAGACGCCCTCATGGATGTATTCCTCAGCCTGAGCCACGCTCAGCTGCTCGATGGGGCTGGCATCCGGCTGTCCATAATCCAGATATACGTGATCAATGCCTGTGAGGATGATGAGCTCATCCGCATCTACCAGATCCGCCAGACGGGCTGCAGCCAGATCCTTTTCAATGACTGCGCTGGCGCCCTGAAGTCTGTGTCCCTGGGGCAGCACCGGAATGCCGCCGCCTCCGCAGGCGATCACCACCTGGTCTGCTTCCACCAAGGCACGAATGGCGTCGATCTCCACGATACCGATGGGTCTGGGGGCTGCGACGATTCGCCGGTAGCCACCCTCTACAGCTGTGATATGGTTACCCTTTTTCTCCTCTGCATCGGCTTCCTCGCGGTTCATCACGCGGCCGATGATCTTGGTGGGCTCGTAAAATGCCTCGTCATAGGGATCCACCGTCACCTGGGTCAGGATGGTAGATACGGGCTTGTAAATGCCCCGATCCAACAGCTCGGTGCGGATGGCATTCTGCAGATCATAGCCGATATAGCCCTGACTCATAGCAGAGCAGACGCTCATAGGCGTGGCAGTATACTCCGGATAGAGTCTGGCAAACTCGCTCATGGCGGTATGGATCATACCCACCTGCGGGCCGTTGCTGTGCGTGATGATCACGCTGGCATCCGCACTGATGAGATCCGCCACTGCCTTGGCCGTGCGCCGGGTCGCTTCCTTTTGCTCCGGAAGCGTGGTCCCCAGCGCCTCGTGACCCAGTGCGATGACGATCTTTTTCTTTTTCGGTGTCATATTCATAAGTGGATCCCCCCAAAAGATTTTTTTATTTTACTGAAAATGTACCCAGCAGTGACTCAAAAGCAGAATCAACAGTCATCTGGTCATCCTCATTGGGCTCTAAGGTAACATAGCTGTCCACCAGAATCACATCTGAATCTACAGGAATCGCCGTGCAGGAAACATTGATCTGCAGCTCGCTTCCCTCAGAAGCATCAAAGGTCTTGGTGAAGGAATAGGAAGGAACGCTGTCTGCGCCGTAGTTGGATTCCAGAATCTCGGCATCCTCTGCGCCATACTCAGCCTGCTTGTCAGCTAAAACCGTCTCATAATCTGTATCTGCGATCTTGCTGATGATCAGATAATCGCTGCCGGCTGTGGTGAAATCTGCGGAGCTGAAAGCAAAGGTGACAGAACCGTCATCTCCCTCATTGGCCGTAAGCTGTGCCGGATCATACTGAGCCGTCCAGCCATCTCCCTCGTAGGTCTCCAGGCTGACTTCTGAAGAATCCTGAGAGTCTGCCGAATCCTGGGAATCTGCTGAATCTGTGCTGTCCTCAGAGTCTGCTGCACTGTCCGTGCTCTCTTCGGAATCTGCTGCAGCTTCAGTGTCTGTGGCCTCTGTGGCAGTATCTGCGCTGCCGCATGCGGTCAGCATAGCGAAAGACATCGCACATACCAGTCCAAATAAAAATTTCTGTTTCATTGTTACAACCTCCTTTTTTACGCCGACGGAATTGCACCGTCATTTTTTACGCATCCATTATACGCACAAGGATATAAAAACGCAAGTGTCAAAAAAGAGGTTTTTTTGCATCATTTTTCCCGGTTATTGTTCAGGATTAAAATCCCGGATGGTCTTCCAGGCCGGCAGCGCATGGCCCTGATAGTCAAACAATGCCTGATTGGCCCACTCATTGCCGCAGGGTCCCGGATCCCCCATATATTGTAGGGAAGCGGGCGTCGCCCAGCCGGAGCCGGGTACCGGAATCCAGGCCGGTTCCCAGTAGAAAAAGCCCCTGCCCTTATTTCCGTAGATGTGGCTGATGCGCCGGAGAAAATCCTCCATAAAATCAGCCTGTCCCTGCAAGGTCATGGGATATTCGATCCGCTCCACCAGCTCGGGGCGGGTGGCGTAGCCCTTGCGTTCCTGGTCGGGAAGCTGTTCATAGTCCTTATAGTCCTCCATAGTGTGACCCATGGAGACTTCCGCCACGACCAGATCCTTGCCGTAACGCCGGGCAATGTCGTTCATGTTGTCCTCCAGCATCTGCAGCGTGCCATGCCAGAAGGGATAGTAGGACAAACCAATGATCTCAAAATCCTCGCCGCGTTTCATGAAGTTGTCAAACCACTCCCGGTAGAGGGCATTATTGCCGCCATTGTCCAGATGGAGCATGACGGGGATGTTTTTCTCATGATCTGCACTGGCCTGCCGGACGGCCCGGATCCCGGCATTTACAAAGCGGGCGATATTGTCATAATTTGGCACCCGGCCTTCCGGCCACAGCAGTCCGTTGGTCAGTTCATTTCCCACCTGAACCATGGTGATATTGGCGCCCTGATCCAGGAAGGTCGCCATGGTCTCCAGGGTAAAATCATAGACCGCCTGTTCCAGCTGCTCCAGGCTATAGGAAGCCCATGCCTTGGGCTTGATCTGTTTGCCGGGATCTGCCCAGAAATCACTATAATGGAAGTTCAGCAGCACCCCAAAGCCTGCCCCTGTCACCCTTTTTGCGATCTGAAGAGAAGTCTGCAGATCATTTTCCCCGGCGCCATAGGACTCGCCCTTTTCAGACCAGGGATGGTTCCACAGACGGATGCGGATGGTGTCCACATCGTATTTTTTTAGGATATCCAGCAGATCCATCTCCTGGCCGTCGTCATAATAT
>CAVITM010000239.1:0-3295 GCA_963645455.1 Moraxellaceae bacterium
GCCGTAAACCATATGATCACTGATGGGTTGTGAGCCTTCCTCTAAGTAGCTTTCGATCATAAAACCTTTGACAAGAGTGCGCAGCTGCTCACTCTGTCTGCGGTTGTTTAATACTTCCTTCACGATACGGATCTGCTCCCGGTACTGCTTGTTGGAGTTGGAATGATTCGTATCCACGATCACTGCCGGATTTTTAAAATTCTCCGGCCTATATGCTGCCAGCAGCTGCATCATATCTTCGTAATGATAATTGGGATGACACTCGCCGCGGCTGTTCACATAGCCTCTCAGAATACAATGTGCCAGGGGATTGCCGCTGGTGCTGACGTTGTAGCTGCGGTAAATAAAGGATGTGGGATTCTGGGCAGCCTTGATGGCATTGAGCATCACCGACAGATCCCCGCTGGTGGGATTTTTCATGCCCACCGGAATATCCATCCCGCTGGCTGTAAGCCGGTGCTGCTGATTCTCTACCGAACGGGCACCGATGGCCTCGTAGGATAAAATATCGTCGAGATAGCTGCGGTTCTCCGGATAGAGCATCTCATCTGCCGCCGTCAGACCGCTCTCACTCATGGCACGGATGTGCATTTTGCGGATCTTGACCAGACCCTTGTAGAGATCCGGTGCCTGGGTCGGATCCGGCTGATGCAGCATACCCTTGTATCCTGCGCCGGTGGTCCGGGGCTTGTTCGTATAGATCCGTGGAATTAAAATCAGCCGGTCACTCACCCGCTCATTGACCCGCGCCAGACGGCTGACATATTCGCAAACCGAATCCTCATTATCCGCCGAACATGGTCCGATGATCACCAGAAGCTTGTCAGATGTTCCGGTCAGTACCTTTTTGATCTCCATGTCCCGCTGCTGCTTCAGCTTCTGCAGCTCCTCAGACAGGGGATATTCCATTTTTAAAATCTCCGGCTCCGGAAGCCGGTTGTGTATCGTCATTGACATAAGCTGCCTACCTTCTCATCTGATCATTTTCCTGCTCGGTCTCCAGATCCTCAGGCGCCATATATTTGCGAAACACCTTTTCGATCACAAGATTCAGCAGGGTAATGGCAAGGGCCGGGATGAACCAGATCAGCAGAGGGATCAGCCAGCCGGCAAATAATGCCGCTGCAAAAATAACGAGCACCAGAAGGGAACTCAAGGGATTCGTAGCAGCGATGGCCGCCGCATTTTTCAGTGTCTCCTTCATGGTATTCTCAAAACGAGCCATATAAGCAAAAACATAGGCAAACCAGATCAGCGTGATAGCCAAAAGTCCGTAAAACAGATACATCATGGCACCGATCTTCTGTCCTGCCTGCAGATACTGGGAGCAAATATTGATATCCAGATACATCAGCACGAAAATCACGAGAAAAATCAGCCACGTTTTCGTTGCCTGCTTGAAATTGCCTTTGAAGGAGGACCAGTATTCCGTCCAGATACCGCTGCGCTGATTGCGAATAACCTTGTGGTTGGTATAATAATAGGCAGTGGTGGCAGCACCGATGGTGATGATAGGGATACAGGTGATCAGCCACAGAATATTCAGCAGGATCGCATCGACTGCTGAATTGATCCCTGACCACAGTTTATTGTCCGCGTTAAAAAAATTTGACATTTTCTGCACTTCCTTTCCCATAAAGAACATTCATTTCAGTATAGCATTTACTATGTAAAGGTGTCAATTTTTCGTCTGTAAAAAAATTCAAAAACACTGTTGACAAATCCATCTTCATTCTGTATACTTGTTTAAGTCGAGTCGCGAAACGACGGACACATGACATGGGATCTTAGCTCAGCTGGGAGAGCATCTGCCTTACAAGCAGAGGGTCATAGGTTCGAGCCCTATAGGTCCCATATCTTTTCAATATTTCATATGGCGAGATGGCTCAACTGGCTAGAGCGTCCGGTTCATACCCGGGAGGTTGAGAGTTCAAGTCTCTCTCTCGCTACTATATTTCAAAGAGAACAGCAACCCGCTGTTCTCTTTCTTCATTTTATAGGAAGCGGTACAGCACCTGGTTGCTGACATCCCGTCCAAAGGGCGTCAGACGATATCCGTCCCGGGTATCTAGCAGCAATCCCTGATCTACCAGCTGTGCCAGCACTTCCCCGTAGACCTGATCGGCCCGCACCCCAAAGCGTCTCACAAATTCCGACTTTTTCACACCCTCACTCATCCGAAGTCCCAGATAAAAAAACTCCGCCATGCGGTCTTCCTTCGACAGACGCTGCCATTCATAGGGCGAAAAATCTCCCGCCAGATAATCCGCCAGTACATCCGTATTTTTATACCGACATCCATCCACATAAGAGGAAGCTCCCAGACCGATCCCCAGATAGTCCGCCCCCGTCCAGTAGCCGATATTGTGGCGGCAGGCGAAGCCTTTTTTTGCATAATTGGAGATCTCGTAGCGCTCATAGCCATACTCCGCCAGCAGCTCTCCGGTACGCTCATACATGGCACGCTCGCATTCCTCACTGGGAAGCAGCCGCGGCAGCTCTCCCCTGTCCCGAAGCCGTTCATCCTCCCGGTATCGCTCAAAAAAAGGAGTGCCCTCCTCAATGATCAGACTATAGGCCGAGATATGCTCCGGATGCAGGGCAAGGATCTGCTGCAGCGTTCCCTCATAGGAAACAAGGGTTTGTCCCGGCAGGGCACTCATCAGATCCACATTCACATTGCGAATGCCCGCCTCCCGCACATACTCATAGCTGCGCAGAAATTCCTCGTAAGTATGAATTCTACCCAGCAGCCGCAGCTCCTCATCATTTGCAGACTGCAGGCCAAGGCTCACACGGTTGACACCGCCTTCCGCAAGAGCCCGGACTTTTTTCCGTGTCAGCGTCCCGGGATTTGCCTCCATGGTGATCTCTGCAGTTTCTGCAAATGCATAATTTTCCTGCAGTGTCTCAAGAAGCTGCGCCAGCTGTTTTTCCTCTAAAATAGAAGGAGTTCCCCCTCCGATAAATACCGTATCGACGATCTCTCTGCGCTCACGCAAAAGGGCAGCCTGATGTACAAGCTGCTCCTTTAACCGGTCCATATAGTATGCGATGGTATCCCGATCCGCAGGTGCGGAGAGAAAATCGCAGTAATCACATTTTTTTACACAAAACGGAATATGGATGTAGAGTTCCATGTTCTTTTGTCCTTCCCTCGTATCTGTTCAGAACCACCTGAACAGATACGAGATTCGGCGATGCTGTCGCATTTAAAAATCGCCGAATCTTTTCAAACTATACGTTTTTGTACGGCTTCAGCAGCAAGTGCTTCAGCCTGTGCTGAACAGTTACA
>CAVITM010000240.1:0-3273 GCA_963645455.1 Moraxellaceae bacterium
GCTGTAGAGGTAGCCCCTTCGCATACGGGCACACAGGTAACAGGGGGATTTTTCGATCTCGTAAACCGCATCAAAAATCTGCGTCCCAAAGATCGTGATCGGAACGCCCAGCATCCTTGCGTTTTTCTCGATCACCATTCGGTTTACCTCGCTATAGCCGGGATCCATCACGAGAAAGACCAGTTCAAAAGGGAATTTGTTGTGACGTTTCAGCTCCTGAAACAGCTTTGCCATCAACATGGAGTCCTTGCCGCCGGAGATGCAGACCGCGATTTTGTCTCCCTCCTGCACCATGTCATACTGGTTGATCCCCTTTGCGAAGGGTGTAAACAGCTTTTTATGGAATTTTTTGCGGATGCTCTCTTCCACATCCGCCTGTTTTTTTTCATTTTTCGTATTATCCTGAAACAGCTCCATCAGCCAGGATGCATACCCGCCCTTCAGGCTGACCGCATCATAGCCGAGACTGCGCAGCTCCCCTGCTGCATCGAGACTCTGGGTGCCTCTCATACAATATAAAACATAACTCGTTCCACGATCCAGTGTGCCTGCCTGGGCCTGTACACAGATGTCAGACATCTGTATGGAATGTGGAATCGCGCCGTACTGATGCGAGATCTCATCCCGAATATCGCACAGGACATATTTCGACGGATGCATGTCCGCCAGTTCCTCCAGTGTTATTTCTGCATATGCATAATCTTCAAACATGTAATTACCCTCTGCTATTCTTAATAAAGATAATTAGTATCTGTTCAGAACTACCTGAACAGATACGATAATTATACATATTTTTCCGCCTCATGCACAGAAAAATATGCGTTCTCAACGCAAAACCCCGCGTCCACAAGTTGTGTAAACGCGGGGTCTGTAGATGCGCAAGACCCGCAAGCGAGTCTTGCCGTTAAATTTCAATTTTAATTTTTCTTAACCTCTCTTTGAAAGCACCTCTGCCTCATAGGCCTTAATCTCATCAAACCAGCTCTTGTCGCCTTTGACGCCGCACTGCTCACAATACTCTGCCCATACTGCACCGAAGGGAAGAAGCTTGCACTCTTCCTGCATTACCATAAGCTCTGTGAAGTTGCCCTCATCCTGCAATTTCATCAGATCCTTGTTGGGCAGGCAAAGTGCATTCAGCATAGCCTTCTGCCAGCTGCGGAAGCCGACGGTCCATGCGGATACACGGTTGATGCTGGCATCAAAATAATCAAGTGCCATGTAAACACGGTCTGTGGCATCGTTGCGGACGATCTCCTTTGCCATCTCCTTTGTCTCATCATCGAAGAGCACTACGTGGTCGGAATCCCAGCGAACCGGTCTTGTAATATGAAGTGCGATCTCCGGGAAGAAGCAAAGCAGTGCCGGAATCTTGTCGGAAACAACCTCTGTGGGATGATAATGTCCGTTGTCCATCAGCGGCATGCATTTATCTGAATGAGCTGCTGCAAAGCTCAGTGCAAACTCTGCAGAGCCTGCGGTATAAGACTCTACGCCGATACCGAATACCTTGGATTCTACGCAGGGCTTTACCAGATTAAAATCATAGGGCTCAGATAAAATCTCCTCGATGGACTGCTTGTAGCGCATTCTCGGTCCCATACGGTCTGCCGGGATGTCCTTGAAGCCATCACCGATCCAGATATTCATGACGCAGGGAATGCCGGTCTCTTTTGCAAAATACTCAGAAATACGGATGCAGGCTTTTCCATGCTCTACCCAGAACTTACGTACCTGCTCATCCGGGCTGGTCAGTGTCAAGCCATCCTTGATATTGGGATGAGAGAAGAAGGTGGGGTTGAAATCAATACCTACGTTATGCTTTTTCGCAAATGCAACCCACTTAGCAAAATGCTTGGGTTCAATCTTGTCACGATCTACGAACTGGCCGTCCTCGAAAATCGCATAGCTTGCATGAAGATTCAGCTTTACCTTGCCGGGGCAGAGGCTCATAACCTTTTCCATATCAGCCATCAGCTCCTCAGGGGTGCGAGCCTTTCCGGGATAATTGCCGGTGGTCTGGATGCCGCCGGTCAGGGGGCCATCCTGGTCAAAACCGGTAACATCATCGCCCTGCCAGCAGTGCAGGGATACCGGAAGATCCTTTAATTTTGCAATAGCGGCGTCTGTATCTACGCCAAATTTCGCATATTCTGCTTTTGCAGCTTCATAAGCCTGTGACATAATAGGTCTCCTTTCCTATCTTAAGATGCGGTATATTTTTTTACTCCAAAGGAATCGTAAATGCAGGTTCTCGCTTCCTCAACAGAAGAGAAATCTCCTGCCTTAATCATCTGGGCAACAATATTTCCGATAGCAGTCGCCTCGCCAGGTCCGCAGTGAACCTCCTTGCCTGTCTCCTTTGCCGTCAGCTCATTTAAATATACGGCATTAGAGCCGCCGCCGATGACATGAATCCGGCTGTAGGTACGTCCGGTGATCTCCTCGATCTCCTTTGCGGTCTGTGCATAGCACTGAGCCAGTGATTTGTAGATCACCACAGAGAGCTCGCCGGGAGTCGTAGGAACCGGCTGATTGGTATCGCGGCAGTATCTCTGGATCTCAGCAGTCATGCTCTTGGGTGCCAGGAAGCATTCGTCATTGGCTGCCACACGTGACGGGAAATCATCACACTGGGATGCCATCTCGCAAAGCTGTGCAAAGCTGTACTGATCATTCAGCTCATGACGGACACTCTGGATCATCCAAAGACCCATGATGTTCTTCAGATAGCGGTAACGCTTGTCATAGCCGCCCTCGTTGGTCAGATTTGCCTTCTGGCTTGCGTCAGAGCAGTCTGCCTCTTTTTTCTCAATACCCATCAAAGACCAGGTACCGGAGCTGATATAGAGGAAATCATCATCATTGGCAGGTACTGCCAGTACAGCAGATGCCGTATCATGGGAGCCGCACAGTACCACCTCACAGTCAAAGCCTACCTGATCCTGAATCTCCTTTTTGAAGTGTCCCACGGATGTACCGGGCATAGCCACCTTCTGGAAAATCTCACGATTATATCCTAACATATCGATCAGCTCATAATCCCAGTCAAAGGTCTTGGGATTGATCAGCTGGCCGGTGGTAGCCATGGTATACTCCTGCAGCTTCACGCCTGTAAGTAAAAACTGGAAATAATCCGGTGTGGTCAGCATGGCCTTTGCCTGCTCCATCTGCTCGGGATGCTGCTTTTTCACTGCCATCAGCTGATAGATGGTGTTGAAAATCGCATACTGGATACCGGTGCGGGCATAGAGCTCTTTTTCCGGGATGATC
>CAVITM010000241.1:0-3248 GCA_963645455.1 Moraxellaceae bacterium
TCTTGTAACTGCCAGAGGAACCACCATCAAAATTGCGGTTTTTGAAAAACAGCCGATGATTTGCATACCTTCTGCAAACATCAATGTGATTAGGCCAAAGGATATGCTACGTGGGGCCTATCTGAAACTTTTTCTTGAGTCTCCAGTCGGGAAAAAGATGCTTCAGAGTCTACAAAGAGGTACCGTAGTAGTCAACATCAACTATAAAGACATCATCGAGCTTGAAGTTCCGGTGTTGCCGCTTGAGGCGCAGGATGCTCTGATTGAAGAATACAATGCCGGTCTGAAATTCTATAAGGACACCATTGCTGCTGCCGAGGAAGGCTGGCAAGGTGTACAGCAGGAAATTCAGTCGAAACTGTTTTGAGTCCGGTTTTTAGGACAGTCAATTTGATATGATAGATTCGACAAGCTATGGATGAAATAAAATGCCTACAATTTTCAATGAAGATAACACCATAGAACAGATGATTATCTCCACACTAAAAAGTAATGGCTGGAAGTATATCTCCGCCGAGGAACTTCCACGTATGTATTCAGATGTGCTGGTTGAGCCTATGGTGAAAGAAGCTCTAATTAGATTGAACCCAGAGATCGCAGAAGATCCATCTCGCGCTGACGAAGTCATCTATAAGCTACGGACACTTATTCTTTCCGTTCAGCCGCATAATCTTGTTACTCAAAATGAGATCTTCAAAAAGATGATTTTTGAAAAGAACTCCTACCCATTTGGCAAGGACGGAAGAATGATCCCGATTCGTTTCTTCGGAACTATGCGTAAAGAAGACCTCGCCTTGAACGAGTATGTCGTCACAAATCAGTGGGTCTACCCACAGGCCGAAGGTGGAAAAAGGCTCGACATTGTTCTCCTAATCAACGGCTTCCCGATTGCGGTTGGCGAATTAAAAACCCCCGTCCGCAGCGCGATTACGTGGTTGGATGCAGCCGGTGACATTTCCGCTTACGAGAAAAGCATCCCAGCGATGTTTGTGACTAACATTTTTAATTTTGCAACAGAGGGAAAATGTTACCGCTACGGCTCTATCAACATGCCCATTAACATGTGGGGCCCGTGGCATACTGCAACTCATAAAGCAGAAGGTGGACTCGCTGATGTAAAGATCAGTATCGAGGATATGATTACGCCCGAAAAGGTTATGGATATCTTCCAGTTCTTCACCATGTTTGCGACAGATAAAAAGTATCGCAAATATAAAATCATCTGCCGTTATCAGCAGTTTGAAGGCGCAAATATGATCGTCGACCGCGTAGTTGCCGGGTACCCCAAAAAGGGATTGATCTGGCATTTCCAAGGCTCCGGCAAGTCGCTCTTGATGGTCTTTGCCGCGCAAAAATTGCGTATGATTCCGGAACTCAAGAATCCGACAGTCGTTATTGTAGACGACCGCATTGACCTGGAGACGCAGATTACAGCCACCTTCAACGCCTCTGATATTCCCAATCTCACAAGTGCATCTACAAAGGAAGAATTAGTTTCGTTCTTCCGAGGAGATATGCGTAAAATCCTTATCACCACTATTTTCAAATTTGGTGAGGTCAGCGGCGAACTGAATGCCCGCGACAATATTATCGTCATGGTCGATGAGGCGCACAGAACCCAGGAAGGCGATCTTGGCGAGAAGATGCGTATGGCTCTTCCAAACGCATTCTTCTTTGGCTTAACAGGTACGCCTATCAACCGTGTGGATAAGAACACCTTTGCCACATTTGGCGCGGAAGAAGACCGTACCGGATACATGAGCCGTTACTCCTTCTCGGACTCCATTCGTGACGGTGCAACGCTGCCGCTACACTTTGAGCCGGTGCCGGTTGAACTGCATGTAGATAAGGATAAACTGGACCGCGAGTTTGACGCAATGACCGACGAGGCAGGCCTCACGAAAGACGAAAAGAATGAATTATCTCGCCGCGTCAACATGAAAGCCATCATGTATAACCCGGCCCGCATTCGTAAAGTGTGCGAGCATATTGCGAAGCATTTCAAAGAAAAGATTGAGCCGAACGGTTACAAAGGACAGGTCGTTGTTTATGACCGTGAATGCTGCCTGATGTATAAAGAAGTCCTCGACGAGCTCCTTGGCGAGGAAGCAACCACTATTGTCATGGACACGAATAACGATAAGGAAGATCGTTATAAGAAGTTCCGCCGTGACCGCGACCAAGAAAGCAAAGTCTTAGATTACTTCCGTGACCCACATAGCCCGCTCAAGCTCGTGATTGTTACGTCAAAATTGCTGACCGGCTTCGATGCGCCGATTCTTCAGGCTATGTACCTTGACAAGCCCATGAAGGACCACACACTTCTGCAGGCTATCTGCCGTACCAACAGAACATATGACCAAGGAAAAACGCATGGGCTGATTGTTGATTACATTGGCATCTTCGACGATGTGGCCAAGGCTCTCGATTTTGATGAGAACAGCATGCGCCGTATCATTACAAACATTGAGGAAATCAAGAAACAGCTTCCCGCTCTCCTCAAAAAGTGCTTGAGCTACTTCATGGGTGTTGACAGAACCATTGAAGGCTGGGAAGGACTTATGGCCGCGCAGGAGTGCTTGCCAACCAATAAAGAAAAGGATGCATTTGCCGCAGATTACCGTGTTTTGAACCGCGCATGGGATGCACTTTCTCCCGACAGCTTCCTCAATCCTTATAAGGTGGATTATCAGTGGCTTTCTAGAGTTTATGAATCCGTCAAGCCCACCGACGGCCGTGGCGGCCTGATCTGGGCTTCCCTTGGTGCCAAGACCATTGAGCTGGTTCACCAGAATGTTACGGTTGGAGAAGCCGATGAAGATATGGACATTCTCTCTATGGATGCCGATCTTATCGATGATTTCTTGGAAAAGCAGAAAGATTTGAAGAAGACTACCAAGAAGGTCGAGATAAATCTTGTAGCCAAAATTCTCAAGCATACCAGTGATCCCAAGTTTATGCGTCTTGGTGAGAAGCTGGAAACTTTGCGTGAGAAGCATGAGCAAGGCCTTATCACCAGCATTGAGTTTCTGAAGCTTCTGCTCGAACTCGCCAAGGAAGCGGCGCAAGCTGAAAAAGAGGTCGTTCCGGAGCAAGAAGTTGACAAGGGCATCGCAGCCCTCACCGAGCTGTTTAACGGTGTTAAGAACAAGAGCACACCGGTTATTGTTGAGCGTATTGTGACGGACATTGATAGCATCGTTAAAATCGTCCGCTTCGATGGTTGGCAAAATACGACTGCAGGCAAA
>CAVITM010000242.1:0-3227 GCA_963645455.1 Moraxellaceae bacterium
GACTTCATATATTTGATACTTTTCTCCGGCAGGTCTTCCTTAAACTCCACGTTCTTAGACTCTCCTGCAAGAATTTCTTCCATGGTCATATTGACACCTCGCTTTTCATTTCCTTTCGGATATTCATTTGGGAGAATGTGCAGCTTGTGCTGGAGCTGGACGCTTAGTCAGCCATATGCAGCTGATTTATCTTTCCTCACTCCACTCCCAGCGCCTTAAACACTGCATCTTCCGCGCTGCTGTAGAAAATCAGATTAAAGCTTCCAACCAGCTCTGCCGGCACGCTTCCGAGATCAGCGGCGGACGTAATGGGAAGGAGAACCTTCTTCGCACCGCTATCAAGGCACACCTGCAGAGAATTAGCCAGTTCATCTACCTTGAGCATCGTTCCGGCAATGCTGATTTCACCAAGAACAGCCAAGGTGGACAGTGCCGGTCTTCCAAGCGCAATAGATGCAAGAGCAATCAATGTCGGTAAGGCCAGCTTGTCAGTCATACCGATGCCCTGTAAGTCCTGGTAATTGACGATATAGTCCTTCGTTGTTGTGCTGATGGAGCCGCTGATCCGATTGCCATTCGCCTTCAGATAGCTGAATGCTGTATTCGCCGCTTCTTTGCTCTTTCCCTCAGAACCAAGACCAGTACGTTCAAACTTGCCGTTTCCGGGGAGCATCTGGCTTTCAAGACGGAACACACCAATCATGCCGGACTTTCCTCTGGACACGGTATATACCTGGCCTGGATGTTCTGGTCAAGCCTTTTTGTAACGTTTCAACCTAATTTCTGCTATGGGATTTATGCAACCCCATAGCGTGCCTCATAAGGCGTTTTGTATTTGTTATAAGAATGCGGACGCACATGATTGTATTGGACGTACGCAAATTCTTCGATAGCAGTGTAGAGTTCCTCTTCTGTGTGATAGTAGTGCTGATTGATGAGGTCATTCTTTAAGGTATTGAAATACCTCTCCATCGGAGCATTATCGTATGGGTATCCCGCTTTGCTCATGCTTTGCGTTATTCCTAATCCTTCGCAGAATTCTGTGAACTCCTTAGATGTGTATTGGCTGCCCTGATCGCTATGAATCATCAATTTCGTAACATCGATTCCAGGTTGAGATTTTATCGCTTTTTCAAGGGTCCTCTTAGCTAAATCGGCGGTGATATTTTTATCCGTAATGCTAGCTATAACACTTCTGTCATGGAGGTCGATAATCGTACAATTGTAACGTTTGGAGCCATCCGTCAGAAATAGATAAGTGAAATCCGTACACCATTTCTGATTAATCCCAGATGCGTTAAAGTCTTGTTTTAGCTTGTTTTCAAAAACCTTATGAGCCTCGCCCCGAGCATAGTTGGGTTTCTTTTTACGAGAGACCGAGAAAAGCTGTAGCTCTGTATTCATGTACTTGTGAACTGTGAGATTACTGATGCTTATTCCTTTCCGTAACAAGTAAGCACGAATGGTTCTGTAACCGTCAACTCCACCATGAGAATGGTAAATCTCGCTAATGGAAGCCTTGATATTTTCTTTTTGTTTTTTTGTACTCTGACTTACGATTTTTTAAAAAGTTATAGTAGGCGTTTGGACAGATGTTAAATCTTCTAAGGAGCCACCGTAAGCCAAAGGTTTTATAGTATTTTTGGATGAATCGGTAAGCCTCTATCCGATTTCCTTTGCAAAGAATGCCGCTGCTTTTTTTAAGAAATCATTTTCCTTTTGAAGCTCAGCTAACTGCTTCTTTAGTTTAAGATTTTCCTTCATGGAATCGTAATCGGTTTTGGCTTCTTTATTTGTTTGGCATTCTTCGCGGAGCTGCTTTACCCAGTTGGATATGCTCGCATGTGATACTCCATATTCAGCTTCAATGCTTTTGAGGGATCTTCCCTCCTCAAGATGAAGACGAACAATCTTTTTCTTGAATTCCGGTTCGTAATGTTGATGCATTTGTGACATACCTCGTTTCCTCCTAAGATTATATCTTATTAGGTCGAGCTGTTACAATTTCAATTTACCACAACAAGTTACCCTGATTCACTCTCGTTAAATGCTCCGGGCGTACTTCGACCTGCTCTCCTCTTGCAATCGACTTGCCAATCTCGGAATCTAATTCATATATAGTGCCGCAGCAGCTTGTCTGCACATAGTAATGTTTGTTCCATTTAAAGCACGGGATAAAGAAAAGAGATAGAACAGTATATGTCATAAATACAATGTATCTGCCATAACGGCCGCAAACATTACAGATGATGGTCTGTGTAAAATCCAAGTCCTTTCTGTCATCCGTAATACCCATCATAAAAAACACTTTAGCTAATTCTCCTTCTCGAAATTTTTATGAGTCGTTGTCCTCACTATTTCGCATTCTTAATTTTCCCTGCTTCAACATTCTTACAATTGTTTCGAGGACCATCCCTCGTTCACGTGCAGTTTCTACGAGGTTATTTTCCTTTGCAATTAATGGCTCATCACCCAAGCGAATGCCTTTGCCGTCCGGAGTCCGGCATCTTTGAAATGATTCCCGGAATTCCATTCCAATGTTGTCCCGACACCTTGCTGTGTCAGGAGTTCATGTCCTACCCTGATGCAATCGCCAACCCTTGCCATCACCGGGTTTTTCGTTCTTTCCTCACAATCTCCGAGGCTTAGATATATGCCCTTTGTTTTTATGTCATGTTCCCGCATATATTGTATGAAATCAGGAAACCAAATCGATGGCGAAGCTGCGGCGACTCCGGTAAACAAGTCAGTCTGGTACGCCGCCCACAATGAAAATAATCCCGCCAGTGAATAACCACCAACGTAATAGGTTTTGCTGTAATCCCTGCATTGGTCTAAAATAAACTGAAGCAATTCTGCCGCTCCGTCTCCAAACCCCTCATTTCCGAAAACAGCCGGTGCCTGCCATGGCGATAAATCCTGATTCCAACTGTTCACCTTCACAGCAATCAGCTGAAAATCTATATTCACTTGTCTTCGGATTTCTGCAATTTCCGCATCCATTTCGACCAAATCGTGATTGTCTACCGGTTGAATCAACGCTGTAGAAGCGTCAGCATTTCCATAATTTAACAGTTGCATCTCTCCTCCTGTTCTACAGTTTCTATCTAAACAGAGGGTTTCAGGCACCTGACAACTCTTAGATATCACCAGGTGATGTCAAACTGACATCGTATTCACTTCTGGACATAATGTCCAAAAGTGAAATCATGTCCTAGCATCTGAAT
>CAVITM010000243.1:0-3227 GCA_963645455.1 Moraxellaceae bacterium
GTACAGCTTGATGATGCGCATGCGGCAGAAATTAAAGAATACCTGGATTTGCTGGACCTGACGCGAGACGTCGATGTGCTGCATATGCCGGATGTCGGTACGAGATCAAACCGCACGATAATTGCCCAGCCGGGACTTCGTTATGCCCAGGCGGAAGCACTGATTCGCAGTCTCTTGCTGGATGAAACGTTTAGCTCACTGTCATTACCGGAACGCAATGCGGTACAGGAACGTATTTTGACTGAAATTATGGGACGAATGCTGGAGGATATTGTTCTGCTTGAAACAAAGCTGGCAAATCCGCAAAAGCAGGTGTTTGTTTTACAATTTCCGGTGGGCGAGTTTGATATGGTTGTATTTGACCCGGAATCCGCGTCTTGCAGGATTTATGAGATCGAACACAGCGAGGAAGCGGTGCCGCAGCAATCCCGTCACTTGGCAGATACGGAAAAGTGTGCTATGACAGAACATCGCTACGGCCAGATCACAGAAAAGACTGTCCTCTACCGGGGAAAAAATCAGATCATAAACGGCATCCAGTATCAAAATGTGGAAGAATACTTGCGGCAGTTGCTGTGAATAAATATTTTTTTGAAAAAATGGAGGAAGCTTATGAAATGTATATCATGGAACATAGATTCACTAAACGCCGCGCTGACATCTGATTCTGCCAGAGCCCAGTTGTCAAGGGAGGTGCTGGCCACCATACAAAAGGAGGAGCCGGACCTGCTTGCCATCCAGGAAACCAAGCTGCCGGCGGCTGGCATGAACACCAAACAGGAGGAAGCATTGGCTTCCTTTTTCCCGAATTATGATTATGCTTATGTCAGCTCCAAGCCCCCGGCAAAAAAGGGATATGCCGGCACCATGGTTCTATACAAACATGGACTGAAGCCGGAAACGACCATCCCCCGCATCGGGGCACCGGAACCCATGGATGATGAGGGACGCCTGCTTACTCTGGATTTCGGCGATTTTTATTTTGTAAATGTATATACCCCAAATGCCGGAGATGGCTTGCGCCGCCTAAAAGAGCGTCAGCAGTGGGACAGGCTTTATGCAGATTATCTGAGTGATCTGGATAAAAAGAAACCTGTCATAGCCTGCGGAGATTTTAATGTAGCCCATGAAGAGATAGACCTGGCCAATCCGGATTCTAACCACTTTTCAGCTGGTTTTACCGATGAGGAGAGAGCTGGCTTTGGCAATCTTTTGTCAGCAGGCTTTGTGGATACCTTCCGATACATGCATGGTGATGTCCTTTCTGTATATTCCTGGTGGGCGCAGAGAATAAAGACCAGCAAGATCAATAATTCCGGCTGGAGAATTGACTATTTTTTGGTAAGCGAGCGGATCAAGGATTCTGTCGTCAGGTCAGAGATGCTGGATTCCGGTGCCAGACAGGATCATACGCCACTTGTATTGGTGATCTAGTGCAAAAAACTGATCCCCCGCCACAACGGCGACTGGTTCGTCGTCAGCCTGGGCAAGAATGTAAAAGTAACC
The DNA here is from genome assembly GCA_963645455.1 of Moraxellaceae bacterium. GTDB lineage: Bacteria > Bacillota > Clostridia > Lachnospirales > Lachnospiraceae > W0P33-017. The sequence continues at coordinate 1,507 of CAVITM010000243.1, forward strand.
GGACCCCAGGAAGTGGTGGACCAGATGCGTCAGGCAGCCGAGGACTTTCGGGCCAATTATTAAAGGGAGAGGTCAGAATCGACATATAGATTTTGACCTCTTTTTCTTTTTTAACGAAAAAACAGGGGGAAATATGTCAAAAAAAGGAAATTAGGAAGTGTGAAATCGTGAAGTGAATCGATGAAATGCTATTTATAATAAAGAAAAACGGAAAACTTTCGTTCAAAGACAGGAGGACAAAGAATATGGCTTTTGCAATGAGGATTAATTTTGTAGATGTCGTATGCGATGACAGTATGAAAAATATATTTGCAAATGGCAAAAAGGTGGGATATCAGTTTGACATTCGATTGAGCTATTACAGAGGACACTTCCTTTCGGTCATTGATGAATTTGGTGTGAAGCTGGACGGAGAAGAAGTTCCGACGGAAGATATCAAGTTCTGTCTGCATGACAAAGAGTTCGGAGTAGCACAGTTACACGACCTGGTATCTGAATTCTGGCTGATTACAGAGCCTGCAACCATCAAAATCTTTAAAGATGGTGGGATTGCTGCAGGAGAGCATGAGGTAGATGTGAAATTAATGTTCCACTCTCCCTATATGCCCATCAGTGACACCGAGTATATGCCAATCGACGGATGCGGAAGCAAAAAGCTTACGCTGGCAGAATTTTAAGGAGGTTACGAAAACATGAGCAATATTAAATTGGGAATCACCCTGTATTGTTTTACACAGGAATACTGTCGCGGCGAGATGACGCTGGAGGACTGCATCCGCAAGGCAAAGGAAATCGGATCAGAGGGCTTTGAGATTGTTGCCACCCAGATGGTTCCCTCATATCCCTATGTCAGTGACAAATTTTTAGGCGAAATGCAGGCAATATGCAATTATTATGATATTGAACCTGTGTGCTACTCTGCCAATATGGACCGGGGCATGAGAGGCGACCGGAACCTGACAGAGGATGAGATGCTTCAGATGGCCATCAATGATGTAAAGAGTGCAAATAAAATGGGCTGCAAGGTGATGCGTGAGCAGTTTTTGCTGAGCCCCAATGCACTGGTAAAGCTGGCTCCTTATGCAGAAGCATACAACGTCAAGGTGGGCATCGAGATTCATAATCCGGAGACACCCAATACACCGATTATGAGAGAATATCTGGAAAAAATTCAGGAATCCGGATCGAAATACATTGGATTTGTGCCGGATTTCGGATTGTTTGCAACAGCACCGAATAAACCCCACTGGGATGCCGCACTGGCACAGGGCGTGCCGGTAGAATTACTTGAAATGGCAAAAGAGATGCGCCTGAATGAGGTACCCCAGGAGGAAGCAGTACGGAAACTGGCAGAGGCAGGTGCTACAGAGCCGGCCTTTGCAGCATTGCAGGGAATGTATGGATTCGTCCAGTTCAAAAAGGACTGCAAGGCAGAACTGGAGGGACTGAAGGAAATCATGCCCTACTGTTTCCATATGCATGGAAAATGCCATTATGTCAGTGAGGATCTGAAGGAAGCAAGTATTCCCTACAATGAGATTATTCCGGTGATCAAAGATTCGGATTATGAGGGATATATTGTGTCGGAATATGAAGACCACGCTTCCGGAAATGCAGAACTGATGACACGCAGACATGTGGCAATGATGAAGAAATTACTTGGCAGATAGGCCACTTGGAGGAAGGAAGCAGACCCAAAAAACGGATCGGAGTACTCGAAT
>CAVITM010000244.1:0-3224 GCA_963645455.1 Moraxellaceae bacterium
CCCTGTCAACACTTTTCTCACCTTTTTTGAAAAATTTACCAAAAAACAGCAAAAAAGCCCTTCGAGCCCTGTATACACCCACCTTGAATGGATATTGACGGCATATAAGCGTAAAAACGGAGGATGAAGATGACAACCAATCCAATGTATTACATAGATGCGCCCACCACTATATCAATACTCGTTTTGCAAAAGGGAAATATATCCCAAGCAAAATACCTGCCGGCATCACTGATGACACTCTATATCGTACACGCATCCATCCATAAAGACCTGCAGGGACATTGAAGAACAAGGATTATATGATACCTACAATTCAATTTTGGACGAGATACGGTCCAAGCACCACATACGACATCCCTCTTTCCGACTGTTTCAACCAGCAGGAAGGGATTAAACGAAAAAATTATTCCTGTGCATCATAAAGATTTTGATTCCGCCACAAGTTGCTTAAGATCATCTGTTGAAAGTGTTTTCTTCCCGTGATGAATCATACGGTGACAATTTGAACACAAAGGGATTAAATCCGTTCTAGGATCTACACTGTGCCCTTCCCCTCTTTCTCCAAGGGATTCCCTGTGGTGCACTTCTATGAATCCTGCACCAAGTTGACCGTATTTCTCTTCAAAGTCAAACCCACAGACCTGACATTTACAGCCCCAGAATTCAATACATTTCTTTCTGGCGACAGGATTCCTTTCATATCGGGTAAGCAGATACTCAATTGAATCCCCCTCCACAAAGAGATTTTGATTTTCATCTTTGTTAGAAGAATTCGTCATCTGCGAAGATTGATTTGCAGAGCCTACCTCATTAGAGTTTCCTTCATTTTTTGTTGCAACACTTAACGGCTCAATCCGGTATTCAAGCGCTTCCTTATCAATGACGGTCATTCTTAAGACAGTACCAACCGGCAAAACGCCATATTTTGCTTCTAAAGCCTTAAAGACAGGAATCCTCTTTCTTGGGCTAACATCCCTGGGTTGCCCCGTGTAATAATCACACCTCATATCGCAGGATATCAATTCATCACCAGCAAAAATGTTTATTGGTGTGCCCTCTCTTTTTTTGATAGTAATTCCCTGTTTCTTGAAAACTTTATCTTTAGCAATCCCGAGACACTCCACTGGGAAGAACCGTACCGCATCCTCGTATTTGAAGTAATAATTAAATGTTTCAGGATTTCTAACTTTAACTACACAATCTATATATTTCATAATTTTCAATGTGTTAGCTTAAATATTAATCGTTTAACTTAAACTCCGAAAAGATGCTTTTTCCGCAAATTCTTTCCTATTAAATCGTTGTTATCTTGGTCAAGCTGAAGGCTATCGACTGTAACTATCCAATCGGTACGCAGTTATAGCCGTATCACTGCCCCAGCTTTTTACCAGCACGTAGCCACCACTTTCTCCCATCTCAATGAACATTTTCTTCAGTCCCACAGCCACCTTCATCAACCTTTGGCAATCATTCGTGGTTAATTGAAAATATTCACCCTCAACATGACCAAGCATTTCAAAGCCACCAGTTAGAACCTTGGCTACATCAGCACGGCTTATCTTCCTATGAATATGATCGTGTGCTCTCATTTATCATTCCTTTATCAAAACGTTGAATCATGCAGCAATCCTGTAATGCGCAAGCTCTTTCATTTCCGCCAAATCATTCAGGCAATATGCGGTCATCGCTGCCCCATTCTCCTGAATGTTGAAGCATGCTCCTGTCTTGGAAACCCGGCTCAAGAACTGAATGAAACCAGATAATTCTTGGGCAATTCTCAAACAGTTCTTTTTTGTCAGGATCAGCTTGTCGCCATGAACCCGTCCCAGCCCAGACACGGCATGGAGATATTCCTGTTTAATGCCCCTCTGAGACATGCGTTTCTGTATGTGTTTTGTGTAATTCATAATCATTCCTAAAGGTATTATTTTTTGTTCTTAATTCTGAGGTTTCTGATTTTCTCAAGCTCAGACTCAGCGTCTTGCAATAATTTACGGGCAATTACCTCTCTTAATCTCAAATTAAAAATGACTTCATCAACATCTAAAGCGATTGCCAATTGGCAAAGTGTTTCTGGTTTACTCTCAACAAGCTGAAGTTCAATACTTAAGTTTTCAATGTTATATCCAAGTTTTGAAATTGTTTCATTAACTTGCTGATTTATCTCTCCTTTTGACTTTTTATAAAGGTACGTTTTTAACAAGGCGCGTTGCAAATCTTTTATTCCTTTAACCTTTAGAGAGTCAAAATCAACTTCTTTTATTTCGTAATCATCGTCTTTAATCGGAACATATCTTTTTTTAGAAATCAGCCAACGTTTTGCCTCTTTCAAGCTAACAGTAGTTGAACCATCTTTATATTTAAAGGTAGCTAATGGATTTGCCCTTTTAGGATTTGCAGCAGCACGCACACTTATTTCTTCCATGCCAGACAACAAGGCCATATCGCTAATACTGAACGCTTCATCTTCTTCATGTGATAGAAAACCTTCGTGACCTTCTAAAATAGCTCTTAGATTTGCGATTTTTACTGCTTCATAGCATCGTCTAGCAGCGGTCCTTACTTCGTTCTGAGGATTCCATTCATAGTTAAATTCTGATTTAGCCATATCTTGAATCCAGAGTGCATACCAATTCATACTTGAATCAGTGCTTAATTCGCCACCGCCTATATCAATACCATAATAGGCGTATCTATAAATAGACATCATCGTTTCAGCCAGCATAGACTCTTCAACATCTTCATATTTGAGATTGATGCCATCATCAGAATCAAGTATAAGATCGTCCGAAGGATCTAAATCTGGTGACTTAATGTAATCACATAAATATCTCGTTCCAACTGCCTCCAACATGCCATCAGTAATCAATGTAATATGCCTGAAAGGAATTAAGAAAAGAGATACGATATCCTTCCTAATTTGTTCTTCAGTATATGGAACTGGAAACTGAGATTTATAGTCTTTCGGAACATCAATTGTTCCAATAGCTGCATCGATTACCTCCAATGCCTTGGTCTGGGCATCAATTTCTCTTTGTACTTTCTGAACTGGTCTGAAATACCAGGAGAATATTTTTCCAAGTAGTCAGTTAATGAATTGTTTGGCTCAACTGTTTTATTTCTAGATTCGGTCATCTTTAACTTTCGTGCATAATGGACATATATGCATTATACACAATAGCACTACCAGACATACAATATCTTGTTATTTATCAGTATGT
>CAVITM010000245.1:0-3176 GCA_963645455.1 Moraxellaceae bacterium
AAACTGGTAACAGAATGCAGGCAAAGCGGACTTACTGATGCTGCATGGTGTAACGTAAGCGCCTAATTTCAGGGTGGATTTAAAACCCACTCGGAACCTGCCATAATTGTAGATGAATAGATGCAAGCATTTCACTACAGTATCGATGCTAGATACTTGCAAATGCGAGCGTTTCACTATAATTATGGAGGTCATCACATGAATGCACAAAGGGCGCAAAGGCGCACAGCCGACGAACAATACCAACTGATCATGGAATGCCGTACCAGCGGTCTAAGTGATTACCAATGGTGTCAAGAGCACGATATTAATCCAGGCACCTTTTACAACTGGGTAAGAAGACTGCGGGCAAAAGCCTGCTACGATATTCCTCCTGCTACAGGATGCGGCGATTACAAGCCAGTTCCGAAGCAGGATGTTGTAAAGCTTGAGGTAATACCGGATCAGCCAAGAGCTGTTCTTCCGGCCACCGTAAATACAGCATATTCCCTGGAAGAGACTGGCCCGGCCATCAGCATCATGGTGGGGACTGTTTCCATAAATATTTCAAATCATGTTGACCCCAAGCTGCTGTCACAGGTTCTCGAAACTGTGACAGGCAGATGTTAGGCGACATCACTGTCGCAGATGAGATTTATGTGATCTGCGGTTATACCGATATGCGAAAGTCTATTGACGGATTATGCGCTATCGTGGAGGATCAGCTAAATGTGAATCCCTCCAGAACCAATGCCATCTTTCTCTTCTGTGGCAGACGTAACGATCGAATAAAGGTACTCCTTCATGAGCGTGAAGGTTTTGTACTTTTATATAAACGCCTTGATGCCAACGTAGGAAAATATCGTTGGCCGCGCAACCGTAATGAGGTAAAACCCATTACATGGAGGCAGTTTGACTGGCTCATGTCAGGCCTTGAAATCGAGCAGCCAAAGGCAATAAAAAGTGCCGGAAATGCTTGATTTTACGGGACTTTTCACCCGTTCTATGGTATACTAAAACTATAGAAAAGGAGCGAAAAAAGTTGCCTTCAGGAGTCAAGGATATCCAGCTCTTAGAGCTTAAGGATACAATTTCACAACTGAATAATACAATCAGCACTCAGAACGAGCTTATCCAGTCTCTGCAGAAGATGCTGCAGGAGCGTGAAGCCAAAGACAGCGAAAAGGATAAACTGATTGCCAATCTCCAGGCGCAGCTGGATTGCTTGAAGAACAAGCTTTTCGGTTCCACCAGCGAGGTTCGCCACGATCAGATTTCGGGACAGTTGAACCTGTTTCAGCTGCAGGCGGAAGAGGAACCAGCACCAGTGCCGCTCGAGGTGGAATACATTGAGGTAAAAGCCCATAAGAAAGCCCGTAAACCGAAAGCTACTTATGATGAAGTCTTTGCTAATCTTCCTACCAAAAAAGTTTATGTAGATACTCTCACGGAAGAGCAGAAAGCATGTGCTGTCTGCGGAACAACAATGGTTCCTATCGGACATGAACTCATCCGGACAGAGCTGCAGTATACAGAGCCAAAGCTGGAACGCATTGATTATTATGCAACTACCTACGAGTGTCCAAAGTGCAAGGAGACGGAGGATCCCCAGTTCATCAAGGATGAGGGGACGCCTTCATTAATTCCGGGCAGTTATGTTTCATCAGGTCTTGCAGCCCATGTGATGTATTATAAATACGTCATGTCCATGCCTTTGTACCGGCAGGAGAAAGATTTTGAGCACCTTGGTGCAAAGATCAGCCGGACGACCATGGCCAGCTGGATCATCTACTGCGCAGAGAATTATTTCCAGCCGATGTATGAATATCTGCATCGGAAGCTGTTGAAACGCAGATATCTGATGGCAGATGAAACTCCGATCCAGGTATTGAAGGAAGAAGGCCGCAGACCACAAAGCAAATCTTATGTCTGGCTGGTGCGCACCGGTGATGATGGAGAAATCCCTATCATCCTTTACAATTACACTCCGACCAGAGCCGGCAAAAATGCCGCAGCTTTTCTGGCTGGTGCGGATCCCGGATACTATCTAATGGTTGATGGTTATCAAGGATACAACAAAGTACCGGATGCACAGCGTTGTTGCTGCTGGGCTCACATACGACGCTACTGGTTACGGGCAATACCCAAAGGACACGAGAAGGATTACAAACATCCGGCTGTCCAGGGATTCCTATACTGTAATAAGCTGTTTGAGTATGAACGCTCTTATCGAGAAAAAGGATTATCGCTCAAACAGATTTATAATCGCCGTCTGAAGGATCAAAAACCTGTCATAGAGGCTTTTTTGTCGTGGCTTGACCAGCTGCATCCGGAATCCGGAGACCGGCTGATCAGCGCAATCAACTATTCCAACGGTTGTCGTCCATACATGATGAACTATCTGAAAGACGGTGCATGCAGCCTGAGTAATAACCTTAGCGAGAACAGCATCCGCCCGTTGGTCGTTGGACGAAAGAACTGGCTTTTCAGCGATACACCTGCCGGAGCAGATGCCAGCATGAAAATCTATTCCATGATAGAAACTGCCAAAGCCAACGAACTCGATCCACATAAATATCTGAGCTTTCTTCTTGAGCATCGTCCAAGTGCTGATATGTCAGACGAGGATCTGGAGCAGTTCGCTCCATGGAGTGAACTGGCTCAGGAAGCCTGCAAGTAAAATGTAGTGAAATACTCGCATGTCTGACATCCTCGCGCAGGATGTCAGATTTTATTTACGGGGTACACCCTAAAACTATGCGCTTACAAAAAGGCAGAATTATTCCAACTGGGAATAAATCGGGTTGAAAACCGTGTTATAAAAAGATATAATCTTAGAACAGCGGAAAAATAGTTGTGTTGATTTTTTCGATAAAATGTTTGTGTGTATTGAATATTTGAGACAGAAGAGGGGGCAAAAACATGGATTTTTCATTGGCGGGCATTTCCATCCAGCAGATCATCATTTTTTTATGCGTGGCGGAATATGAGGGATTTGCCAAAGCAAGTGATTATCTGCATATGACGCAGTCGGCGGTGAGCAAAAGTATTGCAAAAATGGAGAAAGAACTGGGCATCGAACTGTTTCAGCGGACGACCAGGGAGATACATCTGACAGATGCGGGAAAAATCCTGTATCACGACTGGAACGAACAGGTGCGGGCCATGCATGACAGTTACATTCGGGCGGCATCGCT
>CAVITM010000246.1:0-3170 GCA_963645455.1 Moraxellaceae bacterium
GTCTCAGGCTGGGGATAATCCACGCCGAAGGTCTCTACGGTGACCTTTGCCATCTTCTGCTCTTCCATGGGACGGTCTGCATAATCGGTGCGGACATGAGCGATCTTGTCTACTACCTCAAGTCCCTCGATAAGCTTGCCGAAGGCTGCATATTCCCCGTCCAAATGGGGGCTGGTCTCATGCATGATAAAAAACTGACTGCCGGCAGAATCCGGAATCATGGTGCGTGCCATAGACAGCACGCCCGGTGTATGCTTCAGCTCATTGTTGAAACCGTTGTGTGAAAACTCACCTTTGATGGAGTAGCCGGGGCCACCCATGCCGGTGCCGTCCGGATCTCCGCCCTGGATCATAAATCCGGGAATCACGCGGTGAAAAATCACACCGTCATAATAACCCTTGTTGATCAGGCTGATAAAGTTGTTGACTGTATTGGGTGCGATCTCCGGATACAATTCTGCCTTCATGATATCGCCGTTTTCCATCTCAATCGTAACGATGGGATTCTGATTTGCCATTATTTTTCTCCTCTTATTGTTCGTCTAAGGTGACGGTCATTTTATCCAGATGCCAGATGTCATCCACATATTCCTGAATCGTACGGTCAGATGAGAATTTGCCGGAGCATGCGGTGTTGAGCATGGCCTTTTTCGCCCAGCCTGCTTCATCTGCATACATCGCGGAAATCTTCTTCTGTGCCTCGGCATAGGAACGGAAATCTGCCAATGTAAAGTAGGTGTCCGCGTACTGAGTGCACTGGGTATTCAGCAGGGAGTTGTACAGATCACGGAACAGCTCCGTATCATTTCTGGAATAGAAGCCGTTGATGAGCTGCATCAGCACCTGGCGGATCTGGGGATCGCTGTTGAAGATCTGCATGGGGTCGTAGTCTCTGGCCTTTTCATGGGCGATGACCTCATCTGCGCTCATACCGAAGATCACGATATTTTCCTCGCCGACTTCTTCCACCATCTCCACATTCGCACCGTCCATGGTACCGATGGTGATGGCACCATTTAACATGTATTTCATATTGCCGGTGCCGGAAGCCTCCTTGCTGGCGGTAGAGATCTGCTCGGATACATCTGCGCCTGAGGTGATGATCTCTGCATTGGATACACAGTAATCCTCGATGAATACCACCTTGATCTTTCCGTTGATGGAGGCGTCGTTGTTGATGACATCTGCCACATTATTGATCAGCTTGATGGTAAGCTTTGCATTTTTATAGCCGGCTGCTGCCTTTGCGCCGAAGATAAAGGTGCGGGGATAAAATTCCATATCCGGATGCTCCTTGATCTCATTGTACAGATACATGACATGCAAAATATTGAGAAGCTGTCTCTTGTACTCATGCAGACGCTTGGTCTGGCAGTCGAAGATGGAACGGGGATTTACCTCGATGCCGTTGTGATCCTTGATATATTTTGCCAGGCGCAGCTTGTTCTGATATTTGATGTTCATAAACTCTGCCTGAGCCTTTGGGTCATCCGCATAGACTGCCAGGCGCTTCAAGTGGCTCAGATCCGTGATCCAGTCATTGCCGATGCGGCTGCTGATCCAGTCAGCCAGCAGGGGATTGGCATGAAGCAGGAAACGTCGCTGGGTAATGCCGTTGGTCTTGTTATTGAATTTTTCAGGGAAGAGCTGATAAAACTCTTTTAACTCCTGATTCTTCAAAATCTCTGTATGAAGTCTGGCCACACCGTTGACAGAATAGCCGGCTGCGATGGCCAGATGTGCCATTTTTACCTTGCCGTCATAGACGATAGCCATCTTCTCGATCATATGCTGATCGCCGGGGAAGCTGGCCTGAATCTGCAAAATGAAGCGGCGGTTGATCTCCTCTACGATCTGATAGATTCTCGGAAGCAGACGGGAGAAAATCTCGATGGGCCATTTTTCCAGTGCCTCGGACATGATGGTATGGTTGGTATAAGCACAGGTCTTGGTGGTGATGGCCCATGCATCATTCCACTCCAGATTGTACTCATCCAGCAGGATTCGCATCAGCTCGGCTACTGCCACGGTGGGATGGGTATCGTTCATCTGGAAGGTTACCTTTTTCGGCAGATCATGGATATCATCGTGGTTCTTCATGAATTTTTCGATGGCACGCTGCACGCTGGCAGATACGAAGAAATACTGCTGGCGCAGACGAAGCTCCTTGCCCTGGACATGATTGTCATTGGGATAAAGCACATCCACCAGATTGCGGGCCAGGTTTTCCTGCTCTACTGCCTTGTAATAGTCGCCCTTGTCAAAGGAATCCAGCTTGAAGCACTCCACCGGCTCTGCATCCCAGATCATAAGGGTGTTGACCACATTGTTATCGTAGCCGATGATGGGCATATCGTAAGGGATTGCCGTCACCGCCTGATAATTCTCGTGGATAAATTTGGTCTTTCCGGTATCCTGATCATACTCGGCACGCACATAGCCGCCGAATTTTACGGTGTAGGCATATTCCGGACGGCGCAGCTCGAAGGGATAGCCATCCTTGAGCCAGTTGTCCGGCTCCTCTACCTGGAAGCCGTCCTTGATCTTCTGGCGGAACATTCCATAGCGATAACGGATGCCGCAGCCATAAGCCGGATAACCCAGGGTGGACAGGGATTCCATAAAGCATGCAGCCAGACGTCCCAGACCTCCGTTTCCAAGGGCGGGATCCCGCTCCTGATCCTCGATGACATTGATATCCAGACCCAGCTCCTCCAGTGCTTCCTTGACTTCGTCATAGGCAGTCATATTGATCAGGTTGTTGCCAAGGGCACGGCCTACCAAAAACTCCATAGACATATAGTAAAGGGTCTTGGGATCTTCTTTTTCCATGGTCTTCTGGGTCGCAAGCCAGCGGTCAATGACCGCTTCCTTTACGACAAAGCTGACAGCCTGGTAGATCTCCTGTTTGCTGGCCTCAGAGAGGTTTTTGCGAAACAGGGCCTTTACGGTGTTTTTTACTTCTTTTATAAATGTTTCCTTTTCAAACAGCTTGCTTGTCATCTGTTTCCTCCTATTATGTTGCATTGCATCCTTAAGCATTCTTTTCCACGCCAAGCAGCACCTTTTCACCATTGATATTCCATTCTTTTTCGTAACCTGTGACTGTACCTGCGCATAAATCGTCAGCCAGCACCTCGCCACAGATTTTCTCTCCATACTCGGCAAAA
>CAVITM010000247.1:0-3143 GCA_963645455.1 Moraxellaceae bacterium
ATATAAGAGCCATCTTTACGACGAGCGCCCTTTACGCTGCGGACAACAACTGCCTTTACAACGTCACCTTTTTTTACAACGCCGCCTGGTGTTGCATCTTTAACGCTGGCAGTAATGACATCGCCGATATTTGCATATCTTCTTGTAGAACCGCCCATAACACGGATGCAGAGCAACTCTTTAGCACCAGTATTATCAGCAACCTTTAATCTACTTTCCTGCTGTACCATGCCGGTAACCTCCTTTAATTATTTCGCTCTCTCAGTGATCTCAACAAGTCTCCATCTCTTGTCCTTGGACAGGGGTCTTGTCTCCATCACCTTCACGGTATCACCCTTCTTGCACTCATTGTTCTCATCATGAGCCTTCAGCTTGTAGGTCTTCTTGATGATCTTGTTGTACAGAGGATGTCTCACGTTGTCCTTTACAGCTACAACGATTGTCTTGTCCATCTTATCACTTACAACCACGCCGACACGTGTTTTTCTAAGATTTCTTTCTTCCACGGATCTGATCTCCTTTCACTGGGATTATGCATTCGCCTTTTCAGTGATGATAGTCTGAATTCTGGCAATATTTTTTCTCACTTCTTTGATTCTTCCAGTGTTGTCTAACTGGTTGGTAGCGTTCTGGAATCTCAAATTGAAAAGTTCTTTTTTCGCTTCTGTCAGCTGTGCTTTCAGCTCATCTGCGGACTGTGTGCGCAGATCTTCTAAATATTTACTAGTTTTCATTTGATTCACCGCCTTCTAAGTCTGCACGAGAAACTACTTTACACTTGCAAGGTAATTTGTGTGTAGCCAGACGCAATGCCTCACGCGCGATCTCCTCAGATACTCCTGAAATCTCAAACATCACACGACCCGGCTTTACAACAGCTACCCAGTACTCTAAAGCTCCCTTTCCGGAACCCATACGGGTCTCAGCAGGTTTTGCTGTAACGGGTTTGTCCGGGAAAATCTTGATCCATACCTTACCACCACGCTTGATATAACGGGTCATAGCGATACGGGCTGCTTCTATCTGGTTGGAACGAATCCAAGCCGGCTCCATAGCAATAATACCATAATCACCATTGGTGATCTTATTTCCTCTGGAAGCCTTTCCTGTCATAGTGCCACGGAACTGTTTTCTCCGCTTTACTCTCTTCGGCATTAACATTATTTTGTTCCTCCTTCCTTATTACCCTTCTTAGGAAGTACCTCGCCCTTGTAGATCCATACCTTTACGCCAACCTTGCCGTAGGTGGTATCTGCCTCAGCGAATCCATAATCGATATCTGCACGCAGTGTCTGAAGAGGAATGGTGCCCTCGTTATAAAACTCGGTACGAGCCATATCTGCTCCACCAAGACGTCCGGAACAGCATGCCTTGATTCCAAGTGCGCCGGCCTTCATGGTTCTGCTCATGCAGGACTTCATTGCACGACGGAAAGATACACGGTTCTCTAACTGCTGTGCGATATTCTCTGCAACCAGCTGTGCATCCTTGTCCGGTCTCTTGACCTCCTTGATGTCTACAACCAGCTTCTTGTCTGTAAGCTTCTGTACCTCAGCCTTGATCTTCTCGATCTCAGCGCCGCCCTTTCCGATCACAACGCCGGGCTTTGCGGTATAAACGATTACTTTTACACGATCAGAGGCACGCTCAATCTCGATCTTTGAGATGCCTGCAGCATATAATTTCTTCTTTAAAAACTTTCTGATCTCATGGTCCTCGATTAAGTTGTCTGCGAAGTCAGCCTCAGCATACCACTTAGAGTCCCAATCCTTGATGATTCCGACTCTTAAGCCATGAGGATTTACTTTCTGTCCCATGTCCTACCTCCTATCTTTCATTCAGCACGATTGTGATGTGGCTCATTCTCTTCTCGATACGATAAGCTCTACCCTGTGCTCTCGGTCTGATTCTCTTCATTGTAGGTCCTTTGTTTGCGTAGCACTCCTCAACGTAGAGATCCTCTTTTCTCATTCCGTTGTTGTTCTCAGCGTTTGCGATGGCTGACTTTAACAGCTTCTCGATGACGCTTGACGCATATCTGGGATTGTATGTCACGATCGCCAGTGCGGTATCTACATCCTTGCCGCGGATGGCATCCAATACGAATCCAGCTTTCTGAACAGACATTCTTGCATAAGACAACTTTGCAGAAGGTCTGGTATCTTTGTTTGCATTTCTTTCTCTCTTAATCTGGGATCTATGTCCTTTCGCCATGACTAGAACCTCCTTTCAAATATTTATCTTACGCCTGACTTCTTCTCGTCCTTGCCATGTCCTCTGTAGGTTCTGGTAGCGACGAACTCACCAAGCTTGTGACCAACCATATCCTCAGTCACATATACCGGCACGTGCTTTCTTCCATCATGAACAGCGATTGTATGTCCAACGAAGGAAGGGAAGATCGTGGAACGGCGTGACCATGTCTTAATAACGCTCTTGTCACCGGAAGCGTTCATTGCATCTATCTTCTTTAACAGGCTTGCGTCTGCAAAAGGTCCTTTTTTCAGTGATCTAGACATTATCCTACCTCCTATTTAGTCTTGATGGCTCTGCCATCTCTTCTTCTTACGATCAGCTTATTCGAAGCTTTCTTCTTCTTACGTGTCTTAAGTCCAAGAGCAGGCTTGCCCCAAGGTGTACAAGGACCGGGACGACCGATGGGTGCGCGGCCTTCACCACCGCCGTGGGGATGGTCATTCGGGTTCATAACAGAACCGCGGACGGTAGGTCTGATGCCCATGTGACGCTTACGTCCTGCCTTACCGATCTTGATCAGGTTGTGATCACCGTTTCCGATCACACCAACGGTGGCACGGCAGTTGATGGGAACCATTCTCATCTCACCGGAGGGAAGACGAAGTGTTGCGTACTTTCCTTCCTTAGCCATGAGCTGTGCGCTCATACCAGCGGAACGTACCATCTGGCCGCCCTTGCCGGCATATAACTCAATGTTGTGTACCTGTGTACCAACAGGGATGTTCTCAAGCGGCAGGCAATTGCCGACTCTCACTTCCGCCTGGGCACCATTCATGACAGTCATGCCATCAGTCAGGCCTTCGGGAGCGAGGATGTAAGACTTCTGTCCGTCTGCGTAGCAGATCAGCGCAATATTTGCTGTTCTGTTGGGATCATACTCGATACCG